>JAYTEZ010000248.1:0-4461 GCA_043734805.1 Microbacteriaceae bacterium | reverse complement strand
ATCGGCGTGCAGGCGCTCGAGGTCATCGCCGCCAACCGGGATAGATTCGAGATCGTCGGGCTCGGCGCTGGCACCAATCGGTCCGCCGTCGAGGCGCAGGCCGCCGCCTTCGGGGTCGCGCAGGTCGCGCTCGGCGAGCTCGAGGCCGAGCAACTTGTCCGCACCGTCGCGGCCGATGTCGTACTGAACGGGATCACCGGATCCGTGGGTCTCGGTCCGACGCTCGCGACCCTCGAGACGGGCACGATTCTCGCGCTCGCCAACAAGGAGAGCCTCATTGTCGGGGGAGAGCTCGTCACGAACATTGCCGCGCCCGGGCAAATCGTGCCGGTGGACTCGGAGCACTCCGCCCTTGCGCAGGCGCTTGCCTCGGGAACGGTGGCCGAGGTTCGGCGCCTCGTGCTCACGGCATCCGGCGGCCCGTTCCGCGGCCGCACGCGCGAATCCCTGCGGCAGGTGACACCGGCAGAGGCTCTCGCGCACCCGACCTGGGACATGGGCCTCGTCGTGACGACGAACTCCTCGACCCTCGTCAACAAGGGGCTCGAGGTGATCGAAGCGCACTATCTCTTCGGCGTGCCGTACGAGCACATCGACGTGACGGTGCATCCGCAGTCCATCGTGCACTCGATGGTCGAGTTCATCGACGGCTCGACGATCGCGCAGTGTTCGCCGCCCGACATGCGACTGCCGATCTCTCTTGCCCTCGACTGGCCGAACCGCGTCGCCGGCGTCGGCCGACCGCTCGACTGGACAACCGCGAGCAGCTGGACCTTCGAGCCGCTCGACAACGATGCCTTCCCGGCGGTCGAGCTGGCCAAGCGGGTCGGGCGCGAGGGGGGCACCTATCCCGCCGTGTTCAACGCCGCGAACGAGCAGGCCGTGCACGCTTTTCATGCGGGTCGGATCGGGTATCTCGACATCCTCGACACCGTTCGCCAGGTCGTCGACTCGCACAGTCCCGAGGGTGCTCCGCTGTCGTTGGAGGCAGTCCTTGAGGCCGAGCGCTGGGCCCGCATCGAGGCCGAGCGATTGCTCGGTGGGAGCTAGTCTCCTTCGCCGTTCTTTCCGGATTTCCCCGGCTTCCTGGACGGCTGCTGGCTCGCAATCGCGGCCTCGAGGTCGGCCCGCACCGCCGCGATCGCCGACTCGATGCTCTGCAACCGAGAGGCCGTGAGCTCTCCGCGCGCATTGGCTTCCGCGACAATCGCCAGGAGTCGGTCGAGGCGATCGAGAGCGGCCGCTGGGTCGTCATTGGCGGCCGATTCGGTGACGGCGAGCACCTCGGATTGCAGCGAGCGAGCGATCTCTGACGAATACTTCGATGTCGGAGATGCAATGGTTACCGGCGCGGTTCCCGCGCATCCGGCCAGCAAGGTGCCACAAACGAGAACGATCAACATCGTCGATACGGGACGCTTCATGGCGCTACGCTCCTCTGCAACTGGTTCAGATGGTCGCCAAGCGTTCCACCCACCGCCGGATAGAAGATCGAGGATGCTGCGGGCGCGGGCGCCTGCGACGGCGGCGGTGTGGACATCGACGGGGAAGACGATCCGGGAAACTGTGCGAGCGAGAGCGCGAGAATTGCGAGGAGGGTCAGCGCGATGGTGCCACCGATAACCCAGACCATGGCATGCGGCCGTCGTGCGGGGGCTGGCGGCAGGCCAGTGTCGAGGCGCACCGTTTGCTCCGTTGTTGAGCGACCCGCGGAGAGGTCTTGCCCCACCGCGGCTGGTGCGTTCCTGAGGAATGGCTCGGTGAGGGCATCAACCGGGAAGATCTTCGTGGCTTCGAGTGGCTCCGCCTCTGCTGGCTCCTCGTCCACTGACGCCGTTGTGGCCAGCGCTGTTATGGCCGGGGGTGCTGTGGCTGCGGGCGCTGCTGTCTCGGCACGCGCAAGAATGCCGAGCTGTGCCGCCGCTGTCGCCGCGTCAAACCGGTCCTCTGGTCGCCGTTCGGTCATCGCGGTCAGCACCCGCAGCCAGTCAGCACCCAGAGTCGGCGGGATGTATGGATCACGTGCGAGTCGGGCAGAAACCGACTCAAGCGTCGTGCCAGGGAAGGCCCGTTCCCCGGTCAGACACTCGAGCAGCACCAGGCCGAGCGAGTATACGTCGCTCTCGGCCGCGATCGGTCCTCCCAGCGACTGCTCCGGACTGAGGTAACTCGCTGTTCCGATGATGGTGCCCGTCGCGGTCAGGTGTGCATCGTCCACAATTCGCGCAATTCCGAAATCGGTAAGTTTTGCGCACGGTCCGGTTTGGCCGACTCCCTCGTGGGGCAGCAAAATGTTGGCCGGCTTCACATCGCGATGAACGACGCCCCGGCTGTGGATGTAGGCGAGGGCTTCCGCCACATCCGCGCCGATTGTTGCGACGGTCGCGGACGCCAGCGTTCCCCCCAGCAGCCGGGTGCGCAGGTCCTGGCCATCAACGAATTCGAGGACGAGGTAGGCGCGACCGTGACCGCCGTCCACACCTTCCGCGATTGCGTCGAACAGGGTTACCAGTCCAGGAGCATTGAGGGAGGCGAGAAGCTGGATCTCATCGCGCTGTCGGCGAACATCGTCGGCAGCCGCCAAATCAGTGCGGAACACCTTCAGCGCGACCGTTCGTCCGAGCGATTCGTCCAGCGCACGATAAACGGTCGCCATTCCGCCGGTGCCGAGCACCGCTTCGATCCGGAAGCGTTCCCCCAGCAGGACACCAGGGGTGATGTCCGGGTTCGCTGACCAGCCTGGCTCGTTACTCATCGTCTCTATGGTACCCACGGCACGTCTGAGTGACTCCACCGCCTGTCCCCAGCAACGTGCGGGTACGCTGTGCTGCGTGGAAACCATACTGCTCTATCTGCTCGGCATCGTGGTCGTCGTCATCGGCATCACCCTGTCGATCGCGCTCCACGAAATCGGCCACCTCGTTCCCGCAAAGCTCTTTGGGGTGAAGGTCGGCCAGTACATGATCGGCTTCGGACCGACACTTTTCTCCCGCCGGAAGGGCGAGACCGAGTACGGCATCAAGGCGATTCCGCTCGGCGGCTACATCTCGATGGCGGGGATGTACCCGCCGGCTCGAGCGGGCGGCAAGGCCCGCACCGCGAGCACCGGATTCTTCCAGACGCTTGTACAGGATGCCCGGACGGCAAGTGCAGAAACGATCACCTCCGGCGACGAAGACCGCGTCTTCTATAAGCTTCCCATCTGGAAGCGCATCGTCATCATGCTCGGTGGGCCGTTCATGAACCTGGTGATCGCGGTTGTGCTGTTCGCGGTCGTCATCTCTGGCTTCGGAACGCAACAGGTGAGTACAACGATTGGCGCGGTCTCCGCCTGTGTTCTACCCTCGACGAGCGATCGTCAGAAGTGTGCGAGTTCCGATGCGGCCGCACCGGCCGCCGCGGCGGGCATCAAGCCCGGCGACACCATCCTCAGCGTCAACGGGAAAGCCATCACGGCCTGGGGCCAGGCGACGAAGCTCATTCGTTCTTCCGCGGGCAAAGTCCTCGACGTCCAGGTGCGGCGCGACGGCAGGACGCTCGATCTGACCGTCACTCCGATCCTGACCGAACAGTACGTGACCGACGCCCGGGGCGCGGTGGTGAAGGATGCCGAAGGAAAGTCGGTCACGCAGAAGGTCGGAATCCTCGGCATAACGTCGGCCATCGAGCTTCAACACCAGCCGCTAACCGCGGTGCTTCCCCTCGTTGGTAGCAACATCGCCGCCGATGCGCACATCATCCTGAACCTGCCCCAGCGACTCATCGACGTGGCGAAGGCGGCATTTGGCACCGAGGCGCGCGACCCCAACGGACCGATCAGCATGGTCGGAGTTGGCCGCATCGCAGGCGAAGCCACCAGCACCCAGTCCGCGCCATTCGCGGAACGATTTTCTTTTCTGCTCGGGCTGATCGCGTCGGTCAATGTCGCGTTGCTCGTGTTCAATCTCGTTCCCCTCATGCCGCTGGACGGCGGGCACGTGGCCGGTGCGCTGTGGGAGGGCGCTCGCAGGTTGTTCGCGAAGCTCTTCAAGCGCAGGGATCCTGGCCCCGTCGATATCGCGCGCCTCATTCCGCTGACCTTCGCGGTGGTTCTCGTGCTCGGTGGGATGAGCGTGCTGCTCATCTACGCCGACATCGTGAAGCCGATCAGCCTCCAGTGACCCTGGCGTCCGGAAACGGGCGAGGTGCTCAGGCTCCGTTCACTCAGCGTGCCTAGAATTGGCAGGTGCCAGCAATCAATCTGGGTATGCCCAAGGTCCCCGAAATCCTGGCCCCGCGCCGCAAGACGCGCCAGATCTTTGTCGGAAAGGTCGCGGTCGGTGGCGACGCCCGGGTGAGCGTGCAGTCGATGACCACGACGCAGACCACCAACATCAACGCCACGCTGCAGCAGATCGCCGAATTGACCGCGACCGGGTGCGACATCGTGCGTGTCGCCGTTCCCCACCAGGACGACGCGGA
>JAYTEZ010000247.1:0-2447 GCA_043734805.1 Microbacteriaceae bacterium | reverse complement strand
CCCTTGGCCAGCGCCGGGCTCAATTGATCACCGCGCCCGGTGCCGATGGCGGTTCCGCCGGTGAATGCGAACGGAACATCCGACCCGAGCTGGGTGGCGAGCTCGAGCAGCTCCTCACGGCTGAGGTCGGTTCCCCAGAGCGCGTCGCAGGCCAGAAGGGTGGCCGCGGCATCCGCTGATCCGCCGCCCATGCCTCCGGCGATGGGCACGCGCTTCTCGATCTCGAGCCGCACGCCCTTACGATATCCGGCGCGATGCGCAAGGAGAGTCGCCGCCTTGATGGCCAGGTTGGAGCCGTCGGTCGCGAGGTTTGACGTGTCGATCGGGCCGGAAAAAGTCACCGAGAAGTCGTCGGCAGCAGAGGCGCGAACGTCGTCGCAGAGCGAGACCGCCTGGTAGGCCGTAGCGACATCGTGGTAGCCGTCGTCGAGCAGTGCGCCCACCTTGAGGAACACGTTGATCTTGCCCGGTGCCTTGGCGTGTACCACCCTCTGAGCGGCCGAGACGGTCATGACTCCAACCTAGCCGAACCGCTCGGGCGCTCTTTACGCGCCAGCGCGCACGACAGCCAGGAAGTCGTCGACGGTCAGCTCTTCACCGCGCGCCGTTGGAGCGATTCCCGCGGCCTCCAGACGGACGGATGCCGCGGCGCTGCCGCCGAGGACGACCGCCAGCGATTGTCGCAACATTTTCCTGCGCTGCTGGAACGCGGCATCCACGAGCGCGAAGGTTCTCAGCCGCTCCTCCTCCGTACCCGGCTGCTCACCCCGCTCGAAGCGGACGAGAATCGAGTCGACGTTTGGCACCGGCCAAAACACCTGGCGACTGACCTGTCCGGCCGTTCGCCAGGTGCCGTACCATGCCGCCTTGAGGCTCGGACTGCCGTAGATCTTGGAACCCGGTGTGGCCGCGATGCGCTGGCCGACCTCCGCCTGCACCATGACCAGCCCGGAGCCAATGAGCGGGAAGTACTCGAGAAAGTGCAGGAGCACCGGAACCGAGATGTTGTACGGCAGATTCGCGACGAGGCTGGTCGGTTCGCCCGGAAGTTCGGTGATCGTCATGGCGTCCGCGGTGAGAACCGTGAGCGGGGCATCCGGTCGATACTGGTCGACGGTCACCGGCAACTGGGCCGCGAGCCGCTTGTCGATTTCTACCGCGACGACGGATGCCCCGGTCTCGAGCAGCCCGAGGGTGAGCGACCCAAGTCCAGGCCCGACCTCAACAACGGTCTCTCCCTCGGCTAGGCCCGCAGCCTTGACGATCCGGCGCACCGTGTTCGGGTCGATGACGAAGTTCTGACCGAGCTTCTTGGTCGGCTGGATGCCGAGCAGCTCGGCGAGGTCGCGGATCTCTGCCGGGCCAAGGAGCCTGGACGTCTCACCCATGGATCGCGCGCCCCCCAGCGATCGCGGCGGGGGAAACACTCTCGCGGCGGGAGTTACGCCTCCCTCCGCGAGCCTCGTTCCCCGCCGCCGCAGGTCGTATCTCCCGCCACGAGGAGGTTTCTCGTCCCGCGACGAGTGACGCGGCGGCGACATCTCGAGGCGAGACGGAGTTCGCGCGCCACCGGCAGCCAGTCATGCGAGCTCTGAGGAGTCGACGGCCTCATCGTAGGGCGAACCCTGTTCCTGGGTGACGGGTTCGGCGTCCCAACTGCCATAGACGAGTTCGGTGTTCGAGGAGATCTGCGCGGCGAGCAACGCGACGTCGGTGGCAAGAAAGTCGGCCATGAACCGGAGGGTGTGCGGGATGAGGTACGGCGCGTTCGGTCGGCCACGATGCGGCACCGGGGTGAGAAACGGGGCATCCGTCTCAATCAGGAGCTGGCTGCGCGGGATCGCGGCGAGCGCCTCACGCAGCTTGTCCGCGTTTTTGAAGGTCACGGTACCGGCGAAGGAGAGGTACCAGCCGTTGTCCGCACACAGGCGCGCCATTTCGGCGTCACCGGAGAAGCAGTGGAACACCGTCTTCTCGGGAGCCCCGACCCGACGCAGGGTCGCGATGACCTCGTCGTGGGCGTCGCGATCGTGGATCTGCAGGGCAATTCCATGCTTTTTCGCGATCTCGATGTGGGCTTCGAACGAGCGATACTGCGCTCCGCGACCCGACGCTTCGGTGCGGAAGAAGTCGAGACCGGTTTCGCCCACGGCGCGAACCCGTGGTCGCCCGGCGAGCTCGTCGATCTCGGCGATCGCGGCATCCAGCGTGCCCGCTGCTTCGTAGGCCGGAGCCTCGTTCGGGTGGATGGCGACGGCAGCAAGCATCCGTGGTTCCCGCGCCGCCATCTCGGCCGACCAGCGTGAAGTTTCGAGGTCACCCCCGACCTGAACGACCCCGCGAACGCCGACGCTCGAGGCCCGGTCGAGCTGCTCCAGATAGTCGAGCGGGTTGTCGCCATCGCTGATTTCCAGGTGCGTGTGGTTGTCGTAGACACCGACGACAAG
>JAYTEZ010000246.1:0-2263 GCA_043734805.1 Microbacteriaceae bacterium | reverse complement strand
GCCGGCTTCGCATTCGGCTGCAGCGCCGCCGTCGGTGCCGCCTTGAATTCCTGGCCGATCTTGATGCCGTCGCTCAGCATGTTGAGTGGGCCGGGCGATGGCGGACGCACGCCGTTCGCAATGACCACGCCGACGATCGCAACGATGGCGAGAACCACCAACACGAGGCTTCCCTGGAGAATGAACCTGCTGCGGCGATCCTTCTTCTTCTGTTCCTCACGAAGATTACGAGCCTTCTCGCGCGCAGCCTCGCGCCGCTCATTCTTATTGAGGCGATTGTCGCCGGAACCGCCGTAAGTCATCAAACCTAACCCTTGATCAATGGAGCCGTGGCTACGGGCCGCTGCAGTCTGTCGTGAGCGGAAGCCTTTTGAACAGTAGTGAGCCAGTCTGGGAATTTGCCAAACGATTGCTGGAACAGCCTAACCATTCGGCCACTGGCTCATTACCGTTGCGCCCCGTTCCAATGTCATAATGACCCTGCACCACCATCCATTCACTAAGGATCGTCCGGCACGTACCTGCCGGTGAAGGAGTAATACAACCATGGCATCTGTCACTTTTGACAACGCTACCCGCCTGTACCCGGGCTCGACCCGACCGGCAGTCGACTCGCTTGACCTTTCCGTCGCCGATGGCGAGTTCCTCGTTCTCGTCGGCCCGTCAGGTTGCGGAAAGTCCACATCCCTCCGCATGCTTGCCGGCCTCGAAGAGGTCAACGGCGGCAACATCTTCATCGGTGACCGCAACGTCACCGACGTTCCGCCGAAGGATCGCGACATCGCGATGGTCTTCCAGAACTACGCTCTCTACCCGCACATGACAGTCGCCGAGAACATGGGTTTTGCGCTCAAGATCGCCGGCATCAACAAGGAAGAGCGTGCCACTCGCGTTCTCGAGGCAGCCAAACTGCTCGACCTCGAGCCGTACCTCGGCCGCAAGCCGAAGGCGCTCTCCGGCGGTCAGCGCCAACGCGTTGCCATGGGCCGCGCGATCGTTCGCCAGCCCCAGGTCTTCCTCATGGACGAGCCGCTGTCGAACCTCGACGCCAAGCTCCGAGTGCAGACCCGCACGCAGATCGCCTCCCTCCAGCGCCGTCTCGGTGTCACGACCGTCTATGTCACACACGACCAGACCGAGGCCCTCACCATGGGTGACCGAATCGCCGTGCTCAAGGATGGCCTCCTGCAGCAGGTCGGAACCCCGCGCGATCTCTACGCGAACCCGAAGAACGTGTTCGTGGCCGGCTTCATCGGCTCGCCAGCCATGAACCTCTTCACCGCGGACCTGGTGGAAGGCGGACTCAAGTTCGGCACCGCTATCGCGGCACTGGACCGCGCCACCCTCGGCGCAACCAACAACACGAAGGTCACCATCGGGGTTCGTCCGGAGGACGTGAAGGTCTCGACTTCTGGCGAAGGACTTAAGGTCGAGGTCGACCTCGTCGAAGAACTCGGCGCAGACGGTTACCTCTACGGGCACACCGACGTCGACGGAGCGCGTGTCGACATCGTCGCTCGCGTCGACGGCCGCATCCACCCGAACGCTGGAGACACGGTCTTCATCACACCGGAGCCAGCACACATCCATGCCTTCGACATCGAGTCGGGTGACCGGCTGAGCGCAGCGGTCGTCGACTAGTCGGTTAGTCCGTGGAGTTCGGCTCCTCCCTCCGGGGCAAATCCCATTGCTTCCCTCCGGCAAGATGCGGAGCGGGCGACGACAGGTTCGTCGCCCACCCCTCACTAGCGGGCAACATCGGCGGCCCGGATAGGCAGTGCGCATGAGCGGTTCCCTCAACATCACGTCGGCCACGGTCGATCCGGCCCTGCTCGACCTGCCGTGGAATCTCCCGCTCGACACCTGGCCAGACAGCGTCATCGCCGCGCTCCCCAAGGGCATCTCCCGACACCTGGTGCGCTTCGTGCACCTGAGCGGCTATGTGATTGCGATCAAGGAGACGTCGGCGGAACTCGCAAAACGCGAATATGAAATGCTGCGCACGCTTCAGAAATTGGACGTTCCGTGCGTCGACCACGTCGCGGTGATCACCAATCGCACGGATGACGACGGCAACGCCCTCGACTCCGTGCTGGTCACCAGGCACCTCAAGTTCTCCCTCCCCTATCGCGCTCTCTACTCGCAGACACTCCGACCGGACACTGCCACGCGACTCGTCGATGCTCTCGCCGTGCTGCTCGTACGCCTGCACATCACCGGCTTTTTCTGGGGTGACGTCTCACTCTCGAACACTCTCTTCCGG
>JAYTEZ010000245.1:0-4300 GCA_043734805.1 Microbacteriaceae bacterium | reverse complement strand
GCCCGGGCCGGCGGTCTCATCGGCTGGCTGCTGGCCGCGCCCCTGCTCGCCGTCGGCTCGAACTGGCTCGCGGTGCCCCTTGTGTCCGTGCTGCTGTTGCTCTCGCTCTTCATCATCACAAAGACGCCGCCGAACCGCTCCGGTTCGCGCCTGGCCGAGCTCTACTCCTACCTGTTCGGCGCCGAGCTTCCGGATGCCGAAGCGCGCGCCGCTCGGAAGGCCGGGGCCTCGGACACCGGCAGCTTCGGTACGCTGAGCGACCTCGGCATCGATGCCGAGGACGCGGCATCCCTCCCGTGGTGGCGTCGCAACAAGACCCAGCGCGAAGATGACCCGGCATTCGACAGTCCCGTCGTCTCCACTAACAGGTCGACCGGCCAGACCGAGGTCATCGACCACACGCGCAGAAACGACAACGAGTTCGGCAACGAGCTTCTCGACGAGCTGGTCAACGCCGAGAACGCGGTCAAGCGATTCACCGGCGAGGTCGACGTTGCTCCGGCCACGAGCATCCGCGACGATGGCGATGGTGATGGCGCACTGTTCATCGCCGACCTCCTGCCGGGTTTCTCGAACAATGCGTCCGGCAAGGGCGAGCTGGGGGAGTTCGACGCCATCGCAGCGACCCCGAGGGCGCAGCCGCCGGCCGCACCCTATCGTCTGCCCGCGGCATCCTCGCTCGTGCCCGGCACACCGCCGAAGTCCCGCTCAGAGGCGAATGACGTGATCGTCGCGTCCATCACCGAGGTGCTCAACCAGTTCCAGGTCGATGCGCGTGTCACGGGCTTCAGCCGCGGACCGACCGTCACGCGCTACGAGATCGAACTCGGACCGGGTGTGAAGGTGGAGCGGGTCACCGCGCTCACCAAGAACCTGTCGTACGCGGTCGCGAGCAACGAGGTGCGCATCCTGTCGCCGATCCCCGGCAAGAGCGCCATCGGGGTTGAGATACCGAACGCCGATCGTGAAATCGTGTCGCTCGGTGACGTGCTGCGCTCCAAGGCGAGCACCTCGAGCACGCACCCCATGACCATCGGACTCGGCAAGGATGTCGAGGGCGGCTTCGTCGTCGCCAACCTCGCGAAGATGCCCCATCTGCTCGTCGCCGGCTCGACCGGCTCGGGAAAGTCCAGCTTCGTCAACTCGATGATTACCTCTCTGCTCATGCGCGCGAAGCCGTCGGAGGTGCGCATGGTGCTCATCGACCCGAAGCGCGTCGAGCTCGCCGCCTATGCCGGCGTCCCGCACCTCATCACGCCCATCATCACGAACCCCAAGAAGGCGGCCGAAGCCCTCGCCTGGGTCGTCAAAGAGATGGACATGCGCTACGACGACCTGGCGAGCTTCGGCTTCCGGCACATCGACGACTTCAACGCGGCCGTCGTCGCGGATGAGATTGTGCTTCCGGTCGGCAGCGAACGATCCCTCAAGCCGTACCCGTATCTGCTCGTTGTTGTCGACGAGCTCGCCGACCTCATGATGGTGGCTCCCCGGGATGTCGAGGACTCAATCGTCCGTATCACCCAGCTCGCGCGGGCATCCGGAATCCACCTCGTGCTTGCCACCCAGCGGCCGAGCGTCGATGTCGTGACCGGCCTCATCAAGGCCAATGTTCCGTCGCGACTTGCGTTTGCGGTGTCGAGCATGACCGATTCCCGTGTCATCCTCGACCAGCAGGGTGCCGACAAGCTCATCGGTCAGGGTGACGCCCTCTTCCTGCCGATGGGCGCATCGAAGGCGATCCGGGTTCAGGGCGCCTGGGTCACCGAGAGTGAAATTGCCGTCGTCGTGCAGCACGTCACCCGGCAGGCCCGCCCCGACTACCGGCAGGATGTCGCGGTGTCGACGGAGAAGAAGGCGGTCGACGGTGATATTGGTGACGACCTCGAGGTGTTGCTTGCGGCCGCGGAGCTCGTTGTGAGCACGCAGTTTGGCTCGACCTCGATGTTGCAGCGCAAACTTCGCGTCGGTTTCGCCAAGGCCGGCCGACTCATGGATCTCCTCGAGTCCAGGGAGATTGTCGGCCCCTCGGAAGGATCGAAGGCTCGTGACGTTCTCGTGGCGCCCGAACAGCTCCCCGGCGTGCTCGCCCGTCTTCGCGGCGAGGACGGCCCTGCCGCCCGGGCTACCGACGACAGATACTCCGCCGATCCGGTTGGGACAGACCCGGTCAGAAACTCGACCAGCGGTTACGATGAGGTGGACGGGCCTTCGGACGAGGATGCCTGGAAGCTGACCGACAGGGAGTGATGCGTGGCGTTGCCTGAGCCCGTAGAACCGGTCGCGAAGCGAACAAATCCGATGCGGGGCCGTGTCGCCCGGGCCGGTGATACTCCGGCAAGCACGGGAAACGTGGCGAACATCCTCACTGTCGTGCGTATTTTCCTCGCCCCGGTCTTCATTTGGCTGCTACTGGCGGACGACGGACGCCTCGGTCCGCTGAGGTACATCGCCGCCGCACTCTTCATCATCGCGATAGTCACCGACACGGTCGACGGCATCCTGGCCCGACGCCAGAACCTCATCACCGACCTAGGCAAGATCCTCGACCCGATCGCCGACAAGGTGCTCATCGGGGGAGCGCTGGTCACTCTCTCGATTCTCGGCGAACTGTGGTGGTGGGTCACGATCGTGATCCTCGTGCGAGAGTTCGGCATCACGATCTTTCGGTTTGCGGTACTGCGCAACCGCGTCATCCCGGCGTCAACGGGCGGCAAGTTCAAGACGATCATTCAGGCCGTCGCCATCTCCTTCTTCCTGGTGCCGGTGTGGTTGCTGCTCGGGGACTGGGTGCACTGGCTGAACTCGGTGCTCATGGCGATCGCGCTCGTGCTCACCGTGCTCACGGGAATCGATTACTTCGTCAAGGCGTATCGTCACAACCGTCCGAAACCCTGAACGCAATGCCCGATGAAGTGGCGCGCACCACTGCGGACGATGCAGCAGCGCCTGAGACGGTGGAAGAGGCGGATGTCGCGGCCGAACTGATCGCGCTCCTCACCCACCGCGGCCTGACCGTGGCAGTTGCGGAGTCGCTCACCGGGGGACTTCTCGTTGCAGAGTTCATCCGGATCCCCGGAGCCTCGGCGGTCGTGCTCGGTGGGGTCGTGGCGTACAACACGGAACTCAAGCACACCGTGCTCGGCGTCGATGCGGCACTGCTTGCCGAGCATGGGCCGGTTCATCAGGAAGTTGCCATGCAGATGGCCGCGAATGTGCGCTCAGTGCTCGCGGTTGACGAAACGCCCGCAAACATCGGGATCGCGACCACGGGGGTGGCCGGTCCGGAGTGGCAGGGTGGACATCCGCCCGGTACCGTCTTTGTCGGCATTGCGGTCGGCAAAGATGTGCGTTCTCTGCGATTTCAGTTTTCCGGCGATCGGCAGGCCATCCGTGCGGCGGTCGTCTCCGAATCACTGGTACAGCTGAAGGTCCGGCTGCACGAGTTGTGACCGGTCGAGTGGGAATCTTTCTCGTTTCGATCTCGTTACATCACAGAGATTCACAAGCGTCACACAGACGTAGCTGGTTAGAGTTTGCATATCGGTGGTTGTAGTGTTACTCAACCGTTCGTAAGTTCGATTTAGCACTCGTAGTGAGTGTCGCACTGTGTGGTCTCAATTAAGGAGGAGGGTCCAATGGTTCTAGTTCGTCAAGAAATCGGTGACGTGCTCCGGGACTTCCGCCTGCAGAAGGGTCGTACTCTTCGTCAGGTCGCGAGCAAGGCAAGTGTTGCCCTCGGCTATTTGAGCGAGGTAGAACGTGGTCAAAAAGAGGCCAGTTCAGAAATTCTCGCTTCGGTCGCGGATGCACTCGGAACACCCATTTCGGTGATCATGCGTGAGGTGGGGGACCGCCTCGCCATCATTGAGGGAATCAATGTGATTCCCGACACAGTCCCCGACGACCTCGTCGCGGACTTCGATGCGGGACTCGTCTCCCGCTAAGGCAATTGCCTACCATAACGACTTAGCTCGACTCGGGACGGTGTGTCCGATTCGTGAACGGATGCCCGGCTCCTCGTGAGCCGGGCATCCTTCGTCTCCGTTTCTTGTCGCCGCCCGCCGCCGCCTTCGCCCTCCTCGCCGGGTTAGATTTGACTCATGCGCCTCAGTCAGTTCTGGACCGCCGTCACCGACGAGTTCGGGGTGTCGCACGGTCGCACCCTTGTGCACGACCTCGTGTTGGGTGAACTCGGCGATCTGACCGCCGAGCAGGCGATCAAGAAGGGGCTTGACCTCCGTCAGGCCTGGCTGGCGCTCTGCCGCGCCACTGACGTGCCGGAGAGTCGCTGGTACGG
>JAYTEZ010000244.1:0-2710 GCA_043734805.1 Microbacteriaceae bacterium | reverse complement strand
CCGCCGATCTGGCGGAAGAAGGTCGACGCAGAGGTCGCGACACCGATGTCTCTCGGTCCAACAGCGTTCTGGCTGGCGATCGTCAGGGTCTGCATGAGCTGGCCGAGTCCGAGCCCGACGAAGAACATGCCGAGCATGACATACCAGACCGGGGTCGAGGCCTGGATGAAGGTGAACAGGAAGAACCCGAGCGACATGAGGCCGGTGCCGATGATCGGGAAGATCTTGTAACGACCGGTGCGGGAGATGAGTTGGCCGCTGACGATCGAGGAGATCATGAGACCGAGGATCATCGGCAGCAGCTGAAAGCCGCTCTCCGTCGGCGTCGAGCCATTGACCAGCTGGAGGAACAGTGGGATCGAGGACAGCGCACCGAACATCCCGAAACCGACCAGGATGCCGAGGACCGTCGCCATCGAGAAAGTCGAGCTCTTAAAGAGCTTGAGCGGGATGAGCGCGTCATCGCCCATCATCTTCTCGACCAGAATGAACGACGCGATGCCGAGTGCGCCGATGATGTAGCAGGCCAGCGAGCCGGTAGAACCCCAGCCCCAGATGCGTCCCTGCTCGGCGACGAGCAACAGCGGAGCGACGGCAATGATGACCGTCGTGGCGCCCCACCAGTCGATTCGAACGCCGCGGTTGACGCTCCGCCTGGGCAGGTGCAGGAATCGGAGCACCATGAGGAGCGCGATGATTCCGATCGGAATGTTGACGAGGAAGACCCAACGCCAGCCGGTGAGACCGAGAATGAAGGGGGCGCCAGCAAACAGTCCGCCGATGAGCGGGCCGATGACGCTCGAGATGCCGAAGACGGCGAGGAAATAGCCCTGGTACTTCGCTCGCTCCCGAGGAGCGAGCATGTCGCCCATGATCGCGAGCGGCAGGGCCATGAGGCCACCGGCACCGAGACCCTGGAGGGCACGGAACGCGGCGAGTTCGTACATCGACGTCGCGAAGCCCGAGAAGATCGATCCGACGAGGAAGATCGAGATCGCGATGATGAACAGCGGTCGGCGACCGAAGATGTCGGAGAGCTTGCCATAGATCGGCGTCGCGATGGTCGAGACGATGAGGTAGGCGGTGGTCACCCAAGCCTGCTGGCTGAGACCGTGGAGGTCATCGGAGATGGTGCGGATGGATGTTCCGACGACCGTCTGGTCGAGCGCGGACAGGAACATTCCGGCCATGAGCCCGTAGATCACGAAGAGGATCTGGCGGTGGGTCATGATGCCGCCCGAGTCGTGGACGTCCTGAACCCTGGCCTTCGTTGCGGAGTCGGCGCGTGACATGGAACCTCGTTCTTGAATGCTGTGGATGGCCGGCAGTGAATGCCCCCGCCCAATCGTACGAACAGCAGCGGAAAATCTTGCGTTGACTGCAAAGTTACACCCAAGGCAAGCATTCTGCAAGTTGTCGTCCGACTACTATCGTGACCATGCCCCCTCGCCGGATGAGTGCTGTCGCCGCTGTCGCCTTAGCCGTCTCCCTGGTCAGCGTCATGACCGCCTGTGCTCCGGTCCCGCGATCCGTGACGTTGTCCACTCCCATCCCGAGTGCGTCGGCGACTTTCTCCCCGACCCCGACGCCGATAGTTCCAACATTCAACAAGGCAGCACACTCGATCGACGACCCGACGAGCATTTGGGTGGTGGTCAACAAGATGCGGCCGCTCAAGCCTACGAACTTCGTCCCCGATCTTGTCGCCGCGAACGTTCCGCATATCTTCTCTCCCACCATGCGCACCGAGGCTGGTGCCGCCCTGCAGAGGATGTTCGCCGCGTCGAAAGCCGAGGGCGGTGAAACCGTGCAGGTGCAGAACTCCTACCGGTCGTTTGTGCTGCAGACGACCATACATAACCGTTTCGTCGCGAGCGTTGGCGAAGCCGCCGCCGACGCCCAGAGCGCGCGACCGGGCTACAGCGAGCACCAGACCGGGTTCGCCGTCGACGTCGCCGCCTACCCGAGCAAGTGCGACCTCGCCGCCTGCTTCGGGGAGACACCGCAGGGACTTTGGTTGGCCGCAAACGGCTACCGTTTTGGATTCATCCTGCGCTATCCGGCCGACAAGACACCGGTTACGGGCTACATCTACGAGCCCTGGCACTTTCGCTACGTCGGGGTGGAACTCGCGACACAGATGCACGACACCGGCGTGACGACCCTCGAGGAATTCTTTGGGCTGCCATCGGCCCCGGACTACGCCCCCTGACGGTTTTGCTGGTCGAGTAGCCCGCGACGAAGGAGCAGGCGTATCGAAACCGGCACCGGGCTACGAACCCAGCGCGGCATCCACGATCAACTTCGCCTCGGCCTGCACCCTCCTCAGGTGCTCGGTGCCGAGGAACGACTCCGCGTAGATCTTGTACACGTCCTCGGTGCCGCTCGGGCGTGCCGCAAACCAGGCGTGCTCGGTCACCACTTTCACCCCGCCGATGGCCGCGCCGTTGCCCGGCGCCGTGCTGAGCTTTGCCAGGATCGGCTCGCCGGCAAGAGTGTCCGCGGTGATGGCGCCGCCGTCCAGCCTGCCAAGGGCGACCTTTTGCGCCTTCGTCGCGGCGGCATCCACCCGCTCGTAGACCGGTGAACCGTATTTTTCCGTGAGCTCGGCGTAGAGCTGGCTCGGCGTCTTTCCAGTGACGGCGATGATCTCGCTGGCCAGCAACGCGAGCAGGATGCCGTCTTTGTCGGTCGTCCAGACCGTACCGTC
>JAYTEZ010000243.1:0-3624 GCA_043734805.1 Microbacteriaceae bacterium | reverse complement strand
GGTCGAGTAGCCGCCGATGCGGGTCGCGTCGAGTGCGACATTCCATTCCGTGAACAACTGGCCAAGCGTGAAAGTGCTCTTCACCGGCGCCTCGACATGGATGATTCCCGTCGTGTCGTGCGTGTGCAACGGCGATATTCTCTGCTGGGCGAGGTCGATCCCGAGATCTGCCGGGACATCCGCGACCGTGCCGTCGATCGTGATCGTCAAGTGAGAGTGAATGTGTTCGACCGAGCCTTCGGCGTTCAGCATGGGCAGCCCCGCAAGCGCAGTGCGACCCGAGGCGTTCTCTGGTGCGGCCCATGGCGCTTTCGTCGACGCCCCACGCGCGACCGCAGCGGGAGTGGCTGGAATATCGGTGATGACGTTTGTGTCAGTGCCTGAGGTCGGAGCCGTCCGCTGTGATGATGCCGGTTGACCGTTCACGACGGCGAACGTCACCACGCCGCCGACGACGATCACGGCCACCGCGATTGCAGCCAGGCGGAGAATGCGGCTTGAGCGCTCGCGGCGTTTCTCGTCCGCCCGCAACCGGGCCGCGTGGGCTCGTCGCTGTTCGGACTTCTTGTCGGACTTCTTGTCGGTGGGAGTGGCGGGGGTGTCGGGGCCTGAGGTCACTCGGGCAGGTTACAAGAAAAACCTGCGTGCGACGCTCGAATCTGGCTCATCCGGCGATTTGCTGCCGGAAGGGAAGCAGCTCCGCCTTCATTCCGAGGCCGACCACGCCGACCAGGCGCAGTCCGCGGTAGTAACCGATCGCGACATCCCCCTCCAAATCGCCGGCCAGGATACGGATGCCGTCGTCGTCAGCAAGACCCGGCAGTCCATACGCCTGCAGGCTCACCTCGAACTGGTTCGACCAGAAGGCTGGCATGGGGGTGAAGCGTCGGGCCGCGACCTCCCCGTATGAGCCGTCGCCCGAGAGCCAGGCGCCCAGCACCGCGCCGGCCCGCTTTCCCGTATCGGTGGGGATGTTCCAGTGTTCGACACGCCGGGCGACCTCGTCGAACATGAGATTCGGAAATCGTGCGATATCGCCGACCACATAGACGTCGTCGTGCGTCGTGCCATCGGTCGATATTGCGCGCAGGGCGGCATCGGCGAGCACCCCGTCACCCAGGTCGAGGTCGGTTCCGGCCAGCCAGCCGCTGTTGCACTCCGAGCCGATCGCCTCCACGAGAACATCGGCCGGGATTCTCTCGCCGCTCTCCAGCTCGACACCCTCGAGTCGGGACTCCCCAGCAAGTCTGCTCACGTTCCGCTCCAGCAGGAAGGTCACTCCGTTGGCCTCGTGACGCCGTCGCAATTCGGCGGCGAGCACGGCTCCAAGCGGGCGGATGATGGGCTCGGCGCTCGGAGAAACCACTGTGACCTCGCAGCCGAGTTTGCGCGCCGTCGCCGCCACCTCGCATCCGATGAAGCCGGAGCCGACGATCACGACGCGGGCGCCCGGCACGAGTTCCTCCCGCAGTGCGATTGCGTCGTCGAGCGTTCGCACCGTGTGGCGACCGGCGAGGGGCGCAAACGGAAGTCGGCGCGGCCGGAGTCCGGTCGCGATCACGAGGGCGCTGAAGGGTTGCTCGGTGCCAGTGTCGGTGGTGACGGTATGCGCATTGAGGTCAGCAGCCGCAACACGGGAGCCGAGCATCCAGTCGACGTCTGCGGTCGCCGCCCTCGCCGGGAACGCCACCGCTTCGTGACTCACCCCCAGCGACAGCACATCCTTCGACAGCGGCGGTCGGTTGTATGGCGCGTGAAGCTCGTCGCCGAAAACGGTGAGTGGTCCGGCGTAGCCGGAGCGGCGGAGGGCCTCGGCGGTGCGGAGACCGCCCATCGACGCGCCGACAATGACGACCGGGGCCGACACTATTCGACGATTCGAATGGCCTGCATCGGGCAGACATCGACGGCGGACTCGACGTTGTCGCGCTCCGAATCGTCGGCCTCGGCGAGGTATTCGAGCCTGTCTTCGTCGTTCAGCTTGAAGATCTTCGGTGCCTCGAACACGCACTGGCCATAGTGCTGGCAGAGGTCCATGTCCACACTGATCTTGATCATTCCTGCGCCTCCACGGTTGACGGGTACAAATCTTTCGAGGGGGTGCGGATGCCGCGGAACTCCCAATCGCCACCGAGCGCCGTCGAGACCACTTCCTCGCTCTCGCTCGGCTGGGCACCGACATCCGCGCGAATCGCCGTCGGGCCGTTCACGATCATGCTGCGGAGGGTGCCGAGTCCCTCAACCTCGACCTCGACCACATCGCCGGGCTCGACCGGTCGGGAAAAGGCAGGCGTGCCGGAAAACAGCAGGTCGCCCGGGCTCAGAGTAATGGTGCGGGCGATGTCCGCCACCAGATAGTTCATGTCCCACTCCATATTCGCGGTGTTGTCATCCTGCTTGACGACACCGTTCACGAGGGTGCGAATCCGTTTCCCGCGGAAGTCCCAGTCGGTCACGAGCCCCGGTCCGACCGGGGCGAGCGTGTCGCTCCCCTTGACCCGCAGCATCGAGCCGGCATCCGTGTCACGAAAGTCGTGCAGGCCGAAGTCGTTACCGACGGTGTAGCCGGCAATGTAGTCGCCGGCCTCGGCGGGAGAGACGTTGCGGCAGGTTCGACCGATCACGATCACGATTTCGCCTTCGAAGTTCAGCCACTTACAGCCCTCCGGGCGCACGACGGCCCCGCCATGGCTGTTGAGCGCGGTGACCGGCTTGTGAAAGTAGGTCGGCGCCGCCGGCAGCTTCGTCATGAACTCTTCGGTACGGCTCGCGTAGTTGAGGTGCACGGCGATGATCTTGCTCGGCACGGTCGGCGGAAGATGAACCGCCTCATCGACCCCTACCTCCCGACCGTCCGCGGCGACGAGCGCGTCTCCCTGGCGAACGACTTCGGTCGCGACGCCGTCGAGCAGGATGCGACGGAACTCAGTCACGAGAGAGAACCAGGTCTTTCGGGGCGGGGAATCCGCCCTCGGGGCGCGGGAACCAGACGTGCACCTGACCGGTGCCAATCGAGTTCTCGTATTCGCTGTAGAGCTCACCGGGTGCCGTGCACTCTTCTTCCCCGATGGCTCCCGCGGCGAGCAGCCAGTGGCCGAACATGGCCTCGGGGCGCACCCGATGGAACGCCGGCATTGTCTCGAGGATTTTGCCGTGTTCGCCGGCCTTCATCCACTCGAGGCGCTCGTAATCCGCGGCGCGAGCCTCCGGCGAGAAAATGTGTTTCGGGTCGCTCGCCTCATGCTTGCGCAGCTCGCGCAGCTTATAGAAGGTGTGCGAAAGAGCTCCGGATGCCAGCAGAATCACCCTGCGATCGCTCGCCGCGATGGCCTCGCCGAGCGCCCGGCCGGCCCGCAGCATGTCGTCATCCGTTCCCGTCTGGCAGACGCTCAGACTCACCCAGCGCTTGTCAAGCCCCTCGCCGAGAAACTTCCACAGGTTGATGGTCGCGTACATCACGGGCAGGTCGGGATCGTCGATCGCGGTGACCCAGGTGCCGTTCTTTTCCGCGCGCTCCTCGACGAGTCGGGCGAGCTCCGGATCCCCTCGGTAATCGAATGGCACACCGTGCATTCCGCGCGGAAGTTCTTCCGAGGTGAACTTTCCGTGGCGTCGCTCGTGCGA
>JAYTEZ010000242.1:0-2951 GCA_043734805.1 Microbacteriaceae bacterium | reverse complement strand
CCTTCGGGCCGATCAGCTCGCCGATCTTGTCGATCGGGATCTGCACCGAGATCACGCGAGGCGCAGTCGGTGCCATCTCATCCGGAGCGTCAATAGCCGCGTTCAGGACGGCGAGGATCGCGGAGCGAGCCTCCTTCGCCTGCTTGAGCGCACCATCAAGCACGGAGGACGGGAGTCCGGCGAGCTTGGTGTCGAGCTGAATCGCGGTGATGAACTCCGACGTGCCGGCGACCTTGAAATCCATGTCGCCGAGAGCGTCTTCCGCTCCGAGGATGTCGGTCAGAGCCGCGTAGCGAGTCTGGCCATCGACCTCGTCGGATACGAGACCCATCGCGATGCCGGCAACCGGAGCGCGCAGCGGCACTCCGGCGTTCAGCAACGAGAGGGTCGAAGCGCAAACAGAACCCATCGAGGTCGAGCCGTTGGACGAGAGCGCCTCAGAGACCTGTCGGATCGCGTAAGGGAACTCCTCGCGCGGCGGCAGAACCGGAACAAGCGCGCGCTCGGCCAGGAAGCCGTGCCCGATCTCGCGACGCTTCGGCGAACCAACGCGACCGGTTTCTCCGGTCGAGTACGGCGGGAAGTTGTAGTGGTGCAGGTAGCGCTTCTTCTTTACCGGGGCGAGCGAATCGATCTGCTGTTCCATTTTCAGCATGTTCAGCGTTGTGACACCCAGGATCTGGGTCTCGCCGCGCTGGAAGATCGCCGAACCATGAACGCGCGGGATGACCTGCACCTCGGCATCGAGCGGACGGATGTCGCTGAGGCCGCGACCATCGATGCGGATGCCCTCGGTGAGGATGCGACCGCGCACGATCTTCTTGGTGACCGACTTGTAGGCGGCGCTGACCTGACCGTTGGCGGTCGCGGGGAGCTCGCCCGCCTCAACCTTGGCGGCGACGGCCTCCTTGACGCGATTCTTGAGCGCGTCATCCGCGTTGTGACGTTCAACCTTGTCGGCGATCTGGTAGATCCCCTTGAGCTCGTCGTAGGCGATGCCAGCGACGGTGTCGTAGGTCGACTGGTCATACGGCAGGAACACCGGGTAGTCGGCGATCGGCTTAGCCGACTGGGCCGCGAGCTCGGCCTGAGCCCTGACCAGTTGGGCAAGGAACGGCTTGGCCGCCTCGAGGCCCTGGGCCACGATCTCTTCGTTCGGCTTGATGGCGCCACCCTGGATGAGGCCCCAGGCGTGTTCGGTTGCCTCGGCCTCGACCATCATGATCGCGACATCTTCATTGCCGTTCGCATCGACGACAACGCGACCGGCGACGGTCAGGTCGAAGACGGCACGCTCGAGCTGTGAGTGCTTCGGGAAGGCGACCCACTGGCCGTCGATCAGTGCCAGGCGAACACCGGCGATCGGGCCGCTGAATGGCAGGCCGGAGATCTGGGTGGATGCGCTGGCCGCGTTGATCGCAAGGGCGTCATAGAACTCGTCGGGCGCGATGGCCAGAACGGTGATGACGATCTGTACCTCGTTGCGCAGGCCCTCGACGAACGATGGGCGAAGCGGACGGTCGATGAGTCGGCAGACGAGAATCGCCTCGGTCGATGGACGGCCCTCGCGACGGAAGAACGAGCCGGGGATCTTGCCAGCGGCGTAGCTGCGCTCCTCGACATCCACCGTGAGGGGGAAGAAGTCGAAGTTTTCTTTCGGATACTTGCTTGCACTGGTCGCGCTCAGCAGCATTGTTTCTTCGTCGAGGTAGGCAGCAACGGCGCCCTGGGCCTGCTGGGCGAGGCGCCCGGTTTCGAAACGGATCGTGCGGGTGCCGAACTTACCGTTGTCTAAAACGGCTTCGGCGAATTTGATTTCTGGACCCTCCATAGGGGGGTTATCTCCTTTGTTTTATGTCGTAACCCCGTGTGGGTCGCGACTCGTCAAGGAGCAGGAGCTAAGCAGAAAGGGGCGCACAGTTTGAGTGGCGCTTTGGCGTGCTCACAATGTCTAAGGATCGTTAGAGAGCTCAAGATCATTGAACAGCACAGTGCTCTGGTCAACAGTAGAAAAACTCCGACCCACAGTCATTCGGAAATTCACCACTACTGACCAGCTTCGTGCCAGCCTGCTCCATGGCCATAACGGTCAATTCCCGCAGGGCGGTGAATCTGAACCGAACAACCTCGAGTATCCTACCAGCCAGCCTCTACAACACCTAGAACACGGGGATCACCGGCGCGCTGCCGGCCAGAACCAGCGGGTGGGCAGACGACCAAACTGCACACTCTGCTTAGAGTGGCGCCTCCCGGGTGGCCACGAGCGCCTCATGCGTCGGGCCGTCCGGCACGTGCGCCGGACGATTCTTAGCGAACTCCGCGCGCAGCACCGGCACGACTTCTTCGCCCAGAATGTCGAGTTGCTCGAGCACGACCTTGAGCGGCAGGCCGGCGTGGTCCATGAGGAACAGCTGGCGCTGATAGTCGCCGAAGTGCTCACGCATTCCGGCGTAGCGGTCGATCACCTGCTGCGGGCTGCCGACCACGAGCGGGGTCTGCTCCGTGAAGTCCTCGAGACTCGGGCCGTGACCGTAGACCGGCGCGTTGTCGAAGTACGGACGGAACTCGTTCACAGCGTCCTGCGAGTTCCTGCGCATGAACGCCTGGCCGCCGAGCCCGACAATCGCTTGGTCGGCGCTGCCGTGCCCGTAGTGTTCGAAGCGCTGTCGATACAGCCCGATCAGCTGCATGTAGTGCTCTTTCGGCCAGAAGATGTTGTTGGCGAAGAATCCGTCACCGTAGTAGGCGGCCTGCTCGGCGATCTCCGGGCTCCGGATGCTGCCATGCCAGACGAAGGGCGGAACGCGGTCGAGCGGGCGCGGCGTCGAGGTGAAGCCCTGCAGAGGCGTGCGGAATTTGCCCTGCCAGTTCACGACATCCTCGGTCCACAAGCGGTGGAGCAGCGCGTAGTTCTCGATGGCGAGCGGGATGCCGTCCCGGATATCTTTGCC
>JAYTEZ010000241.1:0-3452 GCA_043734805.1 Microbacteriaceae bacterium | reverse complement strand
GCCGAGGGCAAACCGATCAGCGTGAAGATTCCGGCCGGAGTGAGCGACGGCCAGAAGATCAGGCTGAGGGGCAAGGGTGAACCGAGCCGCGACGGCGGCCCGCCTGGCGACCTGACGCTCACGGTCACCGTGCGTAAGCATCCGGCATTCGAGCGAGACGGGCTGAACCTTCGGGTGGACGTTCCGGTCACGTTCACCGAAGCAACCCTGGGCGCGACAATCGAGGTGCCAACCCTCGGCGGCGACCCGGTGAAGCTCAGGGTTGCTGCGGGAACGCCGAGCGGTCGTGTGCTGCGGGTCAAGGGCCGCGGGGTCACCTCCACGAAAGGCACGGGCGACCTGCTCGCCACCGTGCAGATTGCCGTTCCGGCACATCTGAGCACCGAGGCGCGTGAGGCACTCGAGAAGTTCGCCTCGCTTCAGCCCGACGACAACCCTCGGACAGAACTCCTCGCGAAGTCGAAGGGCTGATTGTGGAAGCCATGGACCCGATCTTCGCGATCGCGATCGCGGCCGAACTTGCGGGAATGCATCCGCAGACCCTTCGGCAGTACGACCGCCTCGAGCTCGTGAGTCCGAAGCGCACCGCTGGCCAGTCCCGCCGCTACTCGATGCGGGATGTCGTGCAACTGCGCGAGATCGCCCGGCTCAGCGCGGAAGGCGTGAGCCTCGAGGGTATCCGGCGCATCCTGCAGCTGGAAAACCAGGTCGCGGGCTTGACCGACCGGGTTCGCGAACTCGAACACGCTCTGGCGGATGAACTGCTCACCCGTCCGGGCAAACGGATCTTCGCGGCCGCCGAATCAGGTGACGTCGTCTCGATCAAGGCCGGAACGCGGGCACGACGCAATACCCAGGTTGTTGTCTGGCGACCTTTTACCGGTGAGTGACCTCGACTTCGACAGCCTTCGTCGTTGGCCCGACGCCGAGGCTGACAACCTGTTCGCGGTCGACGCGAGCGATCGGCTGATTCTCGACGAGGCCGCCGTCGATATTGCGGGCGCGTCCCCCGATGAGGTCGTCGTGCTGAACGATCGCTACGGGGCGCTCACGATCGGTGCGGCTGTGCAGTTCGGCGCTGCAGGCATCCGGGTATTCCAGGATGCGCTGATCGGCGAACTCGCGCTCGCAGCCAACGCCGATGGCGTGACGACGGCGTTTCGCAGCCTGCCACTCGGGCGGGAACTGCTCGAGGGCGCGAAGGTCGTGCTGATGCAGCTTCCCCGCGGACTGGCGGAACTGGACGAACTCGCGGGCGAGATCGCGCGATACGCCGATCCGGCCGTCACCGTCTACGCCGGCGGACGGATCAAGCACATCTCGCTCGCGATGAATGAGGTGTTTCGCCGACACTTCGGCCGCCTCGACGTGTCCCATGCGCGGCAGAAGTCGCGAGTGCTCAGGGCACGCGAACCCGTTCGCTCGGAGCACGGATACCCGCTCTGCGATTTCAACGTCGAGCTCGGGCTGTGGGTCTGCGCGCACGGTGCGGTGTTTGCCGGCACGAAACTCGACCTCGGGACCCGGCTGCTGCTGTCGGTGCTCGACAGCGCTGTTCCGGATGCCGAAACGGCTATCGATCTGGGCTGCGGTACCGGGATTCTGGCCGCGTCCCTCGCGCGAGGGCGACCCGGCAGTACGGTGATCGCGACGGACCAGTCGGCGGCGGCCGTCGCATCCGCCCTGGCCACGATGGAGGCGAACGGGCTCGCGGAGCGCGTTGCCGTCGTGCGAGACAATGCCCTGTCGGCGCAGCCCGATGCGAGCGCCGACCTCGTCGTAGTGAATCCACCGTTTCATGTGGGGGCCACCGTGCACACCGGGCTAGCCCACGAGCTTTTTCGCGATGCGGCTCGAGTTTTACGACCGGGAGGCGAACTGTGGACCGTGTACAACTCCCATCTGGCCTACCGTCCGGCGCTGCAGAGCATCGTCGGAATGACTCGCGAGGTGGCCCGAAACGCGAAGTTCACCGTGACGGCATCGAGACGTGTGCCATGAGCGAGAAATTTAGCTTGGTGGTCGAAGCGGTTCACGAGTAAACTTGAGCCACAAAGACTCAAGTTCGCGGGGGAAAGGTACGAAATGGCCAACATGCAGGGCGCACCCAGCCCGGACGAGGAGCAGGAGTCTGCGCTCGAGAAGTACGGCGTCGACCTGACGGAGATCGCCCGCACCGGCAAGCTGGACCCCGTGATCGGGCGTGACGCCGAGATCCGACGGCTCAGCCAGGTGCTGACGCGCCGCACCAAAAATAACCCGGTGCTCATCGGCGAACCCGGAGTCGGCAAGACGGCGGTGGTCGAGGGCCTCGCCCAGCGCATTGTCGCCGGTGACGTTGCCGACTCGCTCAAGAACAAGCGTCTCGTGTCGCTCGACCTTGCCGCGCTTGTCGCCGGAGCCAAGTATCGCGGCGAATTCGAGGAGCGGCTGAAGGCCGTGCTCAAGGAGATCAACGACGCGAACGGCGAGATCATCACCTTCGTCGACGAGCTGCACAGCCTGATGGGCGCCGGCGGTGGCGAGGGGTCGGTCGCGGCATCCAACATGCTCAAGCCCATGCTGGCGCGCGGTGAACTTCGCCTCATCGGTGCGACCACCCTCGACGAGTACCGCCAATTCATCGAGAAGGATGCCGCGCTCGAGCGTCGCTTCCAGCAGGTTTTCGTCGGCGAACCCAGCGTCGAGGACACCATCGCGATCCTTCGCGGGCTGAAGGAACGCTACGAGGCGCACCACAAGGTGGCCATCGCTGACACCGCGCTCGTCGCCGCCGCCGCGCTGAGCAACCGCTACATCAGCGGGCGCCAGCTGCCGGACAAGGCGATCGACCTCATCGATGAGGCGGCATCCCGTCTCCGAATGGAGATCGACTCCGCCCCGGTAGAGATTGACGAGTTGCGGCGCAGCGTCGACCGGCTGAAGCTCGAGGAACTCGCCCTCAAACGTGAAAAAGACGAGGCGAGCAAACAGCGCCTCGAGAAGCTGCGCTCCGACCTCGTGGAAAAGGGCAAGGCTCTCAAGGAACTGCAGCAACGCTGGGAGAAGGAGCGCACGGCGCTCAACCGGGTCGGCGAGCTCAAGGAAAAGATCGACACCCTGCGCATGCAGTCCGAACGAGCCCAGCGCGAGGGCGACCTCGAGAAGGCAAGCCGGCTGCTCTACGGCGAGATTCCGGTGATCGAGCGGGAGCTCGCGGAGGCCGAAAAGTCCGGGGCCGGAACTCCGCTCATGGTCAACGACCAGGTCACCGCCGATGACATCGCCGCGGTCATCGCGATGTGGACGGGTATCCCGGTCGGCCGCTTGATGCAGGGCGAGACCGACAAACTTCTGGGCCTCGAAGCCGAGCTTGGCAAGCGACTCGTCGGCCAGAAACGTGCCGTTGGTGCAGTTTCCGAGGCCGTACGTCGCGCTCGTGCGGGGATTGCGGATGCTGACCGCCCGACCGG
>JAYTEZ010000240.1:0-1921 GCA_043734805.1 Microbacteriaceae bacterium | reverse complement strand
GTCACGAAGCCGGGGTGGTCGAAGAACTGGCGCACCTTGTCGATTTCGATGACCCCGGCTAGCCCGGTATCGGTGAGCGCCTGGGCGTAGTCCTCGCGGTACTGGCGGCAGCTCGAGTAAGAACTGTACGCGCTCGTTCCGATCGCGATGAGCCTGGTGAACCCGCGGTCGTGCGCCTCGGTGAGTGCGTCGCGCAGATACGGGGCCCAGTTGCGATTGCCCCAGAGCACCGGCAGGTCGATGCCTCGACGGGCAAGCTCCGCTTCGAGCGCCGCTCTGAGCTCACGATTCTGGTCGTTGATCGGGCTCACCCCACCGAAGGCTCGATAATGATGCGCGACCTCCTCCAGACGCTCCGCGGGGATTCCCCGACCGCGTGTGACATTCTGGAGGAACGGGATGACGTCGTCCTGCCCCTCGGGACCGCCGAAACTCGCGAGCAGGATCGCATCGTAGGCGGTCGCCTCCGTGACGTGCTCGGGACCGGCCTGTGCGGCAGCTGTCGCGCCCAGCACGGTCTCGACACGCTCGACCACGGGCGCCGGGGTCATGACAGCACTTCGGGAATCTCGGCGGGCTGGATGCGGCGGCCGGTGTAGAAGGGGATTTCCTCGCGTACGTGGCGGCGCGCATCCGTCTGCCTCAGGTGTCGCATCAGGTCGACGAGGTCGACGAGTTCCGGCGCCTCCAGTGCAAGAATCCACTCATAGTCGCCGAGGGCGAAGGATGCGACCGTGTTGGGAAGCACCTGGCTGAACTCCCTGCCCTTTCGACCATGGTCCCCCAGCATGGCGCGGCGCTCGTCGTCGGGAAGCAGGTACCACTCGTACGAACGGACGAAGGGATAGACCGTGAGCCAGGCCTCCGGCTCTGTGCCGCGCATAAAGGACGGAAGGTGATTCGCCGAGAACTCGGCATCGCGGTGAACGCCCATGGCATTCCAGGTGGGCAGGAGGTTGGTCAACAGCGCACTGCGCCGTAACTCTCGGACGGCCCACTGCAGGGTCTCGGGAGCGCCTCCGTGCAGCCAGACCATCAGGTCGGCATCCGCTCGCAGGCCCGATACGTCGTAGAACCCGCGGACGACCACACCTCGCCCTTCGACGGAACGGATGGCCGCGTCGAGCGATTCGACATCGTCGCCGGCTCGGTTGGCTGGGTCTCGGCGGAAAACAGCCCACAGGGTAAATCCGCTAGCGATCGGGGAGGTGCTCATGCCGTCTATCCTCTCTCGCCTTTCGGCGAGATCAAAAGCGGCGCTGCTTTTAGCTGGTGTTACCGGGGTCGTCAGGTGTTGCCGAGTTCAGTCGTTGCCGAGTTCAGTCATCAGCGAACAGTGCCCAGGCGATGAGACCGCCGACGACGATCACCGCTGCCGTCGCTCCGATGATCCACGGTACGGGGTTTTCGTCGTATGACGCCCGTGCCCTGGCCGTCAGTTTGCTGATCTGCTTCGGCACGTTCAACTTGTCTTCGATCGCATCGAGGGTGTCCTCAAGCTCCGAACGGGTGGCAGCGATTCTCGTTTCGATGGGCACGCTCATGACTTCGCTCGCTTTCCAACGCCGGTGATGGCGTTCAGGTCTTTCTTGACACTCTTGATGGTTTCGGTGGGTGCCGGTGGCACGCCCTTCTTGACCTGCGCAACGCCCGCCAGCACCAGGATGACCACGATCACGAGCAGAATTCCGGCAACGATGAGCGCCGCTACCCACCCCGGCACGATCTCGGCGAAGCCCATGATGGCAGAGGCAATGAGAACCGCCAGCAGGAAGAACCCGAATAGGCCGGCACCCACGAAGATGCCGATCCCGATTCCGGCGTGCTTGAGCTTTGTGGCCATTTCCTGCTTGAACTGCTCCAGCTCGTTCTTGACCTGGCCAACCAGCAAACCCGGCAGATCCGCAATCAGCCGGAGGAG
>JAYTEZ010000239.1:0-2187 GCA_043734805.1 Microbacteriaceae bacterium | reverse complement strand
TGGGCCAGATAGGCGTGCACCGGCTGGTCCAGATATCGCATGGCGGTCTCGAACTCGGCAAGTTCGTCTTCGCGAGTGCGAAAGAAGTCGAGAGTGAAGGCCCAGAGCGTCACGTCGCGCATCACAAACGGAACTCCCAGCACCTGGGCGGCATCCGACCACATCGAGAACATTCGAGAACAGAACGGCCCTGGCGCGGCATACGTGCAGGCGAGGGTCAGGGAACGGAGGTCACTCGCATACTTGAGCGCGTATGTTTGCGCGATCATCCCGCCCATCGATACGCCCATTAGATGAAAATCGGTCACTCCGAGGGAGTCGACAAGCGCCTTAGTATCGTCGGCCATGAGATCTGTGCTGTAGGGGCCGGCCGGCTTGTCGCTGTGGCCGATTCCACGGTTGTCGAATCGCACGACCCGGTACCCGGCCTCAAGCAGGGCGGGCACCTGGTACGCCCAGGTCTCGAGATCATCGGCCAGCCCATTGACGAGCACAACGGTCTCCGGTCCATCCCCGTCGATCGCGTAGTTGATGTTTATTCCGTTGACGCGCACCATGGGCATTGCTGGGCTCCTCAGGTCGTGGATTTGGTCGGTTTGGTGCGGGTGTGCAGTTCACGAAGAATCTCTTCGGTGAGCGAAAAGTGCTCGGCCGCGATCCGCGCGGCTTCGTCAGGCAGCCGATCGAGAACGGCGCGGGCCAGGAGTGCGTGCTGCTCAATCGCTCGCGCACGCACCCGCGGGTTATACGGCTCGGCCTCGAAGCCCAGACTGACGTCGTGCCGAATACGCAGGCTCAGTTCGGCCAGCTGTGTGTTGTGCGTGGCGGCGGCGATCGCCTGGTGGACCTCGAGGTCAGCCAGCCTCGACGACTCACGATCGCTGTCGGCGGTCTCGTAGGCACGCACGGCCTGCTCGATGCGAAGGGCATCCTCCGACAGGTAGCGCTGAGCCGCCGTTCGGGCAATCTGCTGTTCGATCAGGGAACGCAGGTCGAGGGTGACTTCGAGCTGGTCCCACCCGGGTTCGAGAGCCCGTCGAACCATGGAATCGGATGCCGGTCCCCACTCCGAGATGACGAAGGTGCCGCCGTTGCGGCCGCGCTGCACGACCACGTAGCCGAGCGCGGCTAGTCGGCTCAGCGCTTCGCGCACGGTTGTCGGACTCACCTCGAGAAGTCGCGCGAGTTGCTGAACGGTCGGCAGCTTCTGGCCGACAATGAATTGTCCAAGCGCGATAGCGGTCACAAAGCGGTCGGCTATGCGGGCGGCTGCCGTTTCGGCGAGGAGCGGGCGAAGGGCGGCGACCGCCGTGGTGGCCGTTTCTACGGTCACGATGGAACTCCCGTCGGGTACCAGTCGGCGAGAAAGCCGGCCACCGTGCGAGCGCAGTCGATGATGCTGTCGAGCTCGACCGCTTCATCCGTTCCGTGAATGTTTCGTGCGCGAGGGCCGTAAGCGATTGCGGGCATGTCGAACTGGTTGAGGTAGAAACGCGCGTCGGTCGTTGATCCGATCGCGACCAGCTGTGGCACGGCACCGTGCGCCCGCGAGTGAGCGGCCGCGAGCGCGGTGACGATCTCGCCGGCCGGATCCTGCGCGTATCGCTCTGCCCGGTATCCGGTCATCGTCAACCGTGGTGGATGCGAACTGAGCCACGCGTCATCGGCTGATGCTCGATCGATCGCGGCCTGAACCTGCGCGAAGGCCTCGCCGCTCGTCCATGCGTGCGGGTGGCCGACGCGCACTTCCAACCGAGAGACCGAAGGAACGCTCGACGCCCAATCACCAGCATGGAAGGTTCCGACATTGACGTTATACGGATGGGGCAATTGGGCGAAGGTAGCGTCGGCGCTGACTCCACTGCCGTGTGCGTCGTTCATCTCCTGCTCGAGTCGATGCAGCGCATCAATGACCGGTATCGCGGCGAGGATCGGGTTGACGGATTTTTGCGCGGCCTCGGCATGCCCCGCGAGACCCTCGATCTCGATTTCGATCCAGATGATGCTGATGCCGGCGAGCAGCACCTCGAGGTCGGTCGGCTCGAGCAGCAGGGCGGCATCGGCACGATAGCCGGCCCGGCCCGCGGCGAGGGTGCCGTTGCCTGTGCACTCCTCCTCGATGGCCGAGACGACGGTGAGACCTCCGGTCATCCACCCGGGCGAAACCTCATCGAGGGCCCAGACCGC
>JAYTEZ010000238.1:0-3670 GCA_043734805.1 Microbacteriaceae bacterium | reverse complement strand
TGGTCAGGTAGGGCAGCGCGGCGTCGCCATTTCCGCGTCGCAGCTCGATGAGACCGAGCTGGCTCCGCAGGATCGCTCGCGTGTGCCGAGTCAACCCCGGCGTTTCGAGGGCAGACCAGCAGAGCGCAATACCGAATTCCGGATCGCCGGTCTCCGACGCCAGGTACGCGATCGTCCCGGTGATGCGGGCCGTGAGCTCGGGATCAGCCGAGCGTCGCAACGCCTCATCGAGCACCTTTTTCGCCGCGGCATGGCGACCGGCGTTGCCGTGTTCGACCCCGCGCTCGTACAACACCGCCGCCGTCAGCATTCCTCATTATGGCGCGGCGGCGATGTTATGGCATGGCGGTGTTATGGCACGGCGGCGATCACTTTCCGGATGGCGTCTCTCGCGCGATCGACCGCCTCGACATCGGTCGTGCCGACCCCGGGCATCGGCAGGGCCGCCAGGAGGGCGGAGGCGAGAGCGCCGGCGATGAGGGGTGCTGCGAAGGACGTGCCGCTCCAGATGGCGAAATTGCCACGGAAGTCGTCGGGGTCGATTGACTCCCTGACCTGCCCGTCCGCGCTTGTTCGCGCGGATGGGAGCGCGCCGCCCTGGAACGCGGGCATCGTACTCAGCACGGATGCGCCGACCGCCCACGCGCTCACCCACGGCCCGCTGTTGCTGAATAGCGCGACAGTCACACCGTTCGGATTGCGTGCCCCGACCGTCACGATCGGTGGCGCTTCCGGATCGAGGGTGACCGGGCTCTGTTCACTGCCCCAGGGAGCGAAGGCCGCGGGAAACATCGGACGCTCGGTTGCGTCGTTCCCCGCCGAGCACGTGACGATCGTGCCGCTTCGCCCCATCGAAGCCAGAATCTCATACAACGTCGGGTCGAAGAGGCCGTCTTCCGGCGTCTCGTGGTAGTAACCCATCGACAGACTGAGGACGTCAAGGGTCAGGCCGCCCGGCTCACCTGCCGCCTGTCGACGGACGAGCTCTGCAATGTTCGTGAGCGTGCTCACCAGCTCGGACTCCACAATCGACCCATCGGAACCGACAACGCGCCAGGCGACGATATCGGCATCCGGGCAGGCCTGATGCACGAGCCCGGCGATGAAGGTACCGTGGCCAGAGACTTCATCGAGGGCACCGTCGAGCGGCCCGACGAGGTCGCCGTGCAGTTCGGGGTCGTCGTTGGGGTCGACGTACCCAATCGGGTTGCCATCGAACGTGACATCGGTGCGAACAATACCGTCCAGCCATGGATGACCGCCACAACCGGTATCGATGGTCCCGACGACGGGTCGACGGGTCTGGCACTCGGCCTCGGTGTGCCGATGAGGCCGCTGGCCTGCGAAGGCGACGGGCTGCAGGCCCCCGCTACCCTGAACGCCGTAGCTCGCGATCGCCCCAACGTCGACGCTCGAATCCGCAGGGTTGGTCGAATGGAACGGGTTGGTCGAATGGAACGGGTTGGTCGAATGGAACGGATTGGTCGAATGGAACGGATTCGTGGTGATCGGCGAATCTATGGTGAGTATGTGATCGAGCCCGATCCCTGGCGCGTTCGACCGACCGAGCCGTGCCCGTGTCCGCTGGAGGAGGGTCCAGGCATCGGGCCCCGGAACGGCTGAACCTTCGGACACCGTGATGACCAGGCGCACGATACCCAAGGGTCCGATAGCCCAGGGATAACGTCGGGTGCGCGCTGCGCGAACCTCATCGCTCTCCATCACCGCGGCGGGGGCAAAACTCTTGTCCCGGGTGATCTCCCAACCCAGCTCCCGTGCAACAGAGCGGAGGGTGTCGAGCGTGGTGTCCAGATCGCCGAGCGTCGACACGAGAAGTCGGTCGGGGACGTAGCTCGTAGGAAATGCCCGGATGCCGTTGACGGCCGTCGAAACCGGGTCGAGAAGCCGTCCACTGACCGATGGGTACCGTGAGACCCAGCCGGGGGCGTTCGGACCACCCTGAGGAGTTGTGACGGTCCCGTCCCTGTTCGTTCCCATACCGAGCTCCCTATAGTTCGAACAACCGCGTGGTGAATCCCTTGTCCGTGATCCCTGTAGTTGCGTCTGGGGGATCCGGCCGGAGCAACATTCGTGTTGGCCCGGCCGACACATCCGCGAATTCGAACCTGCCGTCCGCACTCGCGGTCGTTGTCAGGTAATCGTCGCCCTGATGAAGCCGAACCGAGAGTGGCAGCGCTGGCGCGATCCAGCCATCGACCCGTCGGCGACTGTCGCTCAGGGGGCTCACTCGGAGCATTATGGACATGTCCCCGTGGGCGAACTCGAAAATCTGCGTCGCTGAGGGCCCGCGAATCCCGGCGAGCTGCCTGGTCGATTCGAGCAGCGTGAGGATGGCGTACTCGGCGCCGAGACCCTGCGTGGCGAGGGTGATCAGCACGTTGTCGACAAGATCGCTCGGCATCGGATCGCGGTGCGCCCACAGACGCCGGAGTCGTGCAAAAAGTGCGCGATCGTCGCCGGGATGTCGCGAACCTTCAGTGGTCGTCATCGCTCGTCTCCCGCCTGTTCGAGGGCTTCCCTCAGCTTCGAGAGGCATCGCCCTCGAGTGGGGCCGATACTGCCGACGGGCATGTCAAGATCCTCTGCAATTTGCGCGTAATCCGGTCGCTGTTCGAACGCCACGATGCGCAGCAGACGCTGGCATCGTTCGGAAAGCCGCTTCACGCACGCCCACAGTCGGCTGTCGCTGTCACGCGCGAGCACGACGTCTTCGGCAGACGACTCGTCGTCGAGTACGGCCTGAAGCACCTCATCGGAAACGGGGATGCTCGCGGCACTTCTTTTCGAGACGCGCCAGGCTTCCCTTCGAGCTGTCGTCATGAGCCACGCCGCGATTGCGTGCGGGTCGGCGATCGACCCGGAGCGTTGGACGAGGGTCAGCCATGTGGTCTGGACGACGTCCTGCGCCTGATCCTGATCAAGACCATAAGCGCGAACGACGTGCCAGAGAACGGGTGTCATGGTGTGTACCAACTCATCCATCGCTCCGGGCGTGCCGAAGAGCCAACGACCGAATGCAGTCGCCGCATCATCCCAGATCACGTACGTCTCCGACCGCTCGCCGTCGGGCCGGCCAGGGAGGGTGTCGCTCGAGTCCATGGTTTGAATTCTCATCACACCTTAGGAGGAAGGCAACCCCCACTCTGATACATCGGCGCGGAAAGATTTTTCCGCCGCGAGCCCAGCGCCACCTGATCCCGGTCCCGCAGCCCGCCCCGTTACAATTGAGCCGCACTCGCGGGAGTGGTGAAATTGGTATACACGCAGGATTTAGGTTCCTGTGCCGCAAGGCGTGAGGGTTCAAGTCCCTTCTCCCGCACGACAACAATGTCCACCGGCTAGCCTGTCAACTACCGACGACTGGAGTTTTCCCCTTGCTATCTTCCGGCCTCATCCCCTGGCTCGACCCGGCCACCCTGATCGGGGCTTTCGGCGCCTATGCGCTCGTCGGCGTGTGCCTAATCATCTTCGCCGAGACCGGTTTGCTGATTGGCTTCCTGCTTCCCGGCGACACTTTGCTGATCATCACCGGCATCCTGACCTTCTCCGCCGTGATCGGGATCGACATCTGGTGGGTCTGCCTCGCCATCGGATTCGCCGCGTTCCTTGGCGGTGAGGCCGGGTATCTGATCGGCAAGAAACTCGGGCC
>JAYTEZ010000237.1:0-1878 GCA_043734805.1 Microbacteriaceae bacterium | reverse complement strand
GGCAAGGGCGTGCAGAAGGCCGTCTCGGCCGTCATCGATCAGATCGGCCCGGCCATCGAGGGCTTCGACGCCACCGACCAGCGCCTCATCGACGCGGCTCTCATCCAACTCGATGGCACGGACAACAAGAAGAAGCTGGGCGCCAACGCCATCCTCGGTGTTTCGCTCGCCGTCGCAAAGGCCGCAGCCGACTCCGCCGACCTCCCGCTGTTCCGCTACCTCGGTGGTCCGAACGCGCACACCCTGCCGGTGCCGATGCTCAACGTGATCAACGGTGGCGCGCACGCCGACACGAGCGTCGACATCCAGGAATTCATGATCCTGCCGATCGGCGCGGAGACCTTTGGCGAGGGATTGCGTTGGGGAGTCGAGACCTACCACGTGCTCAAGGGGCTGCTCCAGAAGAAGGGCCTCAGCACCGGACTCGGCGACGAGGGCGGCTTCGCGCCCGATCTCTCCGGCGGTCGCGCCGCCCTCGACCTGCTCGTCGAGGCCATCATCGCGGCCGGTTTCACCCCCGGAAAAGACATCGCGCTCGGCCTCGACGTCGCGGCATCCGAGTTCTTCGAAAACGGCGTCTATTCCTTCGAAAAGCAGAAACTCGACGCCGCGAAGCTCACCGAATATTTCGTCGGCCTGGTCGCCGACTACCCGCTCGTCACGATCGAGGATCCCCTCGCCGAAGACGACTGGGAGGGCTACCAGCACCTCACCGCGCAGCTCGGCTCGAAGATTCAGATCGTCGGCGACGACCTCTTCGTCACCAACCCCACGCGTCTCGCCCAGGGGATTTCAATGGGTGTCGGCAACTCGATCCTGATCAAGGTCAATCAGATTGGCACCCTGACCGAGACTCTGGATGCCGTGGCCCTCGCCCAGCGCAGCGGCTACACGGCGGTCCTGTCGCACCGTTCGGGTGAGACCGAGGACACCACGATTGCCGATCTTGCTGTCGCAACGGATTGCGGCCAGATCAAGACCGGAGCCCCGGCCCGCGGTGAGCGCGTCGCCAAATACAACCAACTGCTGCGCATCGAGGAAGAGCTCGCGGAGGCCGCCGTCTACGCGGGGCGCAGCGCGTTCCCTCGCTTCACGGGTTAATCCGGGCAGCGCATTTAGGCTCGTCCTATGATGTCGAGGCAACCGAGGGTGACGCGCGTGCCCGTGCGCCTTCCGGAGGAGGCCGCGTCCGGGCAGTGGCTCCGCAGCATCCGTTTGTCCGGTTTTGCCATCACGGCACTGGTTCTGATCGTGATGTTCGTTGTCGTGCTCGCGCCGTCGCTGCGGGTATTCATCGACCAGCGAGAGCAGATCGCGGTGCTGCAGGCCGAAAACAAGGCGGCGAAGAAGTCGGTCAGCGACCTCACCGGGCAGAAGGCCCGCTGGAGCGACCCGCACTACATCGAGGCTCTCGCCCGCGAGCGGCTCGACTACGTGGTGCCCGGCGAATTCAGCTACCTGGTGATCGATACCGGAAAGACGACGGCGACCACGCCGAATGGCCAGCCGATCAGCGACAAGCTCCAAACCACCGAGGTCGACTGGGTCAAGTCGATGCTCTCCTCGGTCTTTACGGCAGGGCTCACGGATGCCCCGGCCAACAAGATCGTCGCGCCGGTCATCAGCGGCCAGAATTCGCACTGATCTCGTGACCACGCCCCCCTTTGCGCCTCCCAGCGAGGCGGATATCGCCACCGTGTCTCGACAGCTCGGTCGACCGGCACGCAACGTGATCGGTATCGCTGCGCGTTGCGTCTGCGGTGCGCCGACCGTTGTGGCGACGAGGCCGCGGCTCGACGATGGCACACCGTTCCCGACCCTCTACTACCTGTCCCACCCGGCGGCGACCGCCGCAATCTCGACGCTCGAGGCGAACGG
>JAYTEZ010000236.1:0-4097 GCA_043734805.1 Microbacteriaceae bacterium | reverse complement strand
CTCATCCAACACCAGGGTCGCTGGCACCTTCACGCCGAAGAATCGGAGACCGGAAGCACCAGGACTTTCCTGCTCCGGCGCATCGTCAGCCCGATCACCTTGACGGGCACCACCTTTCCTGCGCCGCTCGGTGACCAGACCGAGAAAGCGCTGCGCGAACTCGAGGAGGTGTGGAACTCACACACGGCAGAAGTCGAGGCCGCACCGGACTCGGATGCCGCGACCCGCCTGCACAAGCGCCGGGGCACCGTTGCCCTGCCATCCGGCGCTCTTCGCCTGCACTACTCGGACGCGAACATCTTCGCCGACGAGCTGGCCAGTTATGGGCCAGAGGTGCTGGTGCTCTCGCCACCGGTGTTGCGCGAAGCAGTGCACAGCAGACTCCTCAGAACCGCAGCCGAGCACACGGACGGCGCAGAGGCCAGGGGGGAGGGCATCAATGGCTGAACGCCAGGGCCCGTTACACGCGCAGGACAAACTCGCCTTCCTGCTGTCGCTCGTACCGTTTCTCATGGAGCACGCTCGCATCAGCGTGCAGGAGGCCGCGGACCACTTCGGGGTGAAGCCGGATCAGCTGCGCGAAGCCGTCGAGCTCATCGCCGTCTCCGGCATTCCGGGGGAGACCGGCCAGTACCAGCACGGTGATCTCTTCGATTTGGCCTGGGACGACTTCGAAGACAACGACCAGATCGTCCTCACCAACCTCGTAGCGATCGACGACGCGCCTCGTTTCTCCGGTCGTGAGGCCGCGGCCCTCATTGCCGGACTGCAGTACCTTTCCGCGCTGCCCGAACACGCGGACCGCGGCGCGATTGCCACGCTCATGGCCAAGCTGTCCCGCGGCGCATCCGCACCGCCCAGCCAGTTTGCCGTCGAAGCTTCCGAGTCGGACGCGACGCTCGCTCTCATCCGCGAGTCGGTTGCAACCGGGGTGCAGCTGGAGTTCGATTACCTGAACTCTCGCGGGGAGCACGAGCGCCGCCGCGTCGACCCCCTGCGCATCGAGTCGATGGATGCCGACTGGTACCTGAGGGGGTGGTGTCACTTGCGCGAGGCCGTTCGAACCTTTCGCCTCGACCGGATCGCCAATCCGGAGATCACGACGGAGGCCATCACGACCCGCGCCGCCGATGTGCAGCTCCCGGACGCGCTGTTCGAGGGGTCGGCCGACGACCTTGTGGTGACCATCGATGTCGCATCGGCCGCCATGGGGTTGATTGCCGACTACATTCCGGATGGCGCGGTGAGCTCAGAAGTCGATGGGCTCAAGCGCACCTCGATTCGCGTGTCGCACTACCACGGCCTCAAGCGACTCGTCAGCGGAATGCCGGGTGTCGTCAGGGTCATCGAACCGGTCGAGGCGCGCAGCGTCGTGGCCGAGTGGGCCGCGGCCGGAGCCGCCCGCTACGAGGACGACTGATGCCCTGGTGGTCATGGCTCATCATCTGGGGCGGCCTCGGGCTCGCACTGGTCATCGTTCTTGCCGCCCTGACCTGGTGGCTGTTCCGCAAGGTCATGCGGGTGTTCGCAGAGCTGGAAACGCTCGCGTCGAAAGCCGAGTTGCTCGATGCAGCCAGCGACATGCTCGACGCGCAACGATACACGGTCGCAATTCTCCAGAAGCGCGCCGATGTGAGGGACCGCCGCCGTCTCGTGCGGGAGCGGTCCGCTCTCCGACGCGGCGACCGCCACGATGCGCTTCTGGCGCGCGCTCGCGCACTCACGAGGGTGGATGCGAACACCCGCCGGTGGTTCGAGGCTGACTAACAGGAAATTACCGGCCCCAACGAGATAAACTGCACGCCACGGCACCATCGATATTTTAAGGATGTCTTCCCATGGCTGGTCTTACCGGTTGGCACGCCCTGATTCTGCTGGTCATTGTTGTCCTGCTGTTTGGAGCGACGAAGCTTCCCGGCCTCGCGAAGAGTGTCGGCCAGTCGATGAAGATCTTCAAGAACGAGATCAAGACCCCCGAAGATGAAGTCAAGTCTGCCGACGTCGTCCCTCCCGCAGGTCCACAGATCAATCAGGCGTCGCCCGAGGTTCGCGCACAGACGGACCCCGCAAAGTCCAACACCAAGCCATAGTCTCCGTGCTTACCCGCAGCAGGCGGGGCGCGAAAAGCGAAGGCCGGATGTCAATCGGCCAGCACCTGATCGAACTCCGCAAACGCCTCGTTATCTCGGCGATCGCAATTCTTGTTCTATCCATTGGTGGCTGGTTTGCCGCGAACTTCATTTGGGACGCGTTGCGGGAACCCATCACCACGATTGCGCTCGCCCAGCACCGCAACGCGAAGATCAACTACTCCAATCTGACGTCGGCATTCGACATCCGCATTCAGATATCGCTGACCGTGGGCGTCGTCGCCGCGAGTCCGATCTGGCTGTACCAGATTTTCGCGTTCCTCGTGCCTGGCCTGACGAAGAAGGAGAAGCGCTATACCTTCGGTTTCTTCTTCACGGCCATCCCGCTGTTCCTGGCCGGGTGTGCCGCTGGCTGGTTCGTGGTTCCCCACATCGTCGAGGTACTGACATCGTTCGTCCCCAGACAGGACGCGACCTTCGTTGAGGCAAAGGACTACCTGAGTTTCGTACTTAAGCTCATGCTCGCTCTCGGCGTCGCCTTCGTGCTGCCGGTATTTCTAGTGCTGCTGAATTTCATCGGCATCATCTCCGGTTTGAGCATCATCAAGAGCTGGCGCTGGGCGATTTTGCTGATCTTCGTCTTCTGCGCGATCGCCACCCCGTCGGCGGACATCGGTTCAATGTTCCTGCTCGCCGTACCCATGATCCTGCTCTACCTCGCCGCCGCGGGCATCGCGTTGTGGCATGACCGAATCGCATCACGGCGAGCGGATTCCCTGAGTGCCGGTGTCAGCGAGTCGGCCGCCGCATGACAGACCAGCTGTCCCCAGCCGAACGATTTGCGGCGTCACGGAGTCGGGAAAGCCTGCCGCGCCTCGACAGCTTCCTGCGCAACCTGGCCTTTGACCTCGATCCTTTCCAGCTCGCTTCCTGTGCGGCACTCGAGAACGGCGATAGCGTGCTGGTCGCAGCCCCGACCGGCGCCGGCAAAACGATCGTCGCCGAGTTCGCCGTTTTCCTAGCAATGCAGGAATCCCGCGCGAAGGTCTTCTACACGGCTCCCATGAAGGCGCTCAGCAACCAGAAGTTCCAGGAATTCGTGGCCGAATACGGCTCGGACGAGGTCGGACTCCTCACGGGGGACACGAACATCAACTCGGGTGCACGAATCGTCGTCATGACGACCGAGGTGCTGCGCAACATGCTCTACGCGGATTCCGAACTGCTGCGCGACCTCTCCTTCGTCATCATGGACGAGGTGCACTACCTCGCCGATCGCTTCCGCGGGGCCGTCTGGGAAGAGGTGATCATCCACCTTCCGCAGGAGGTGAGGCTGGTCTCACTCAGCGCGACCGTCTCGAACGCCGAGGAGTTCGGTGACTGGCTGCAGGCGGTGCGCGGGGAGACGGCCGTCATCGTCTCCGAGGAGCGACCCGTGCCGCTCGACCAGCACATCCTCATGCGTACGAAACTCATTGACCTCTTTGATTCATCCGGGCAGGCAGCGACTCTCCGGGTCAACCCGGAACTCGTGCAGATGGCTCGCTACGGCGGTCGCACGCTGAACTCGCGCCAGATGAAGGATGTCGGCCGGTACCACTCGCGCGGTGGGCGGCCGGACGGGCTCAAGATGGATCGCGCCGGGGTCGTCACGATGCTCGGCGAACGCAACCTGCTGCCGGCCATCTTCTTCATCTTCAGCCGACTCGGTTGCGATCAGGCGGTGAAGCAGGTGCTGCGTGCTGGCGTTCGGCTGACGAGTGCGGTCGAACGCGAAGAAATTGTCGCCATCGTCGAGGATCGCTGCCGAACCATTCTCGACGAGGACCTCGCCGTGCTCGGCTACTGGGAATGGCTCGACGGCCTGCAACGCGGGGTCGCCGCCCACCATGCTGGAATGCTTCCCGCGTTCAAAGAGGTGGTCGAGGAGCTGTTCCAGAAGAAGCTCGTCAAGGCCGTCTTCGCGACCGAAACTCTCGCCCTCGGCATCAACATGCCCGCGCGAAC
>JAYTEZ010000235.1:0-4796 GCA_043734805.1 Microbacteriaceae bacterium | reverse complement strand
CGCGCTGAGGTTGATCTAACAATTGACCCGCATTGACCTAAGAACTCGTTGACAAGTAGAGGCCCCCGAGCATCTCGGGGGCCTCTACTTGTTGTTGATCGTGCAGTTCGATAATGGGCTGGCTTGTGTGAATCAGATCCCGCTCGTGCTCTCGACGGGTCGTCAACCCAAGCAGCTGGCGCGACGAATCACCGGTGTTGAACTCGTCTATCTGGCTAAGCCGCTCGGGACGAATTCGTGCCAACGTCTTCAAAGAACGACACGGGCTGAGGTTCAGGCGAGGTCGCTGTGGTCAGGTGCCCAGGTGATGCCGTAGTCTCGGATCTTCCGGTAGATCGTGGACCGCGACATACCGAGATCCTCAGCCGCGCGGTCCTTGTTGCCGCGGTGGTCGACCAGTGACGTGGCGATCGCGTCTCGCTCGAGGGTCTCCATCTGGGTCAACTGACGACGACTGGTGGCCCGACACTCGGCTGGCAGGTCATCGACGGTGATATTTCCGGTGCGACGTAGCCGAGCGATCTGCACGAGCACGCGCCGCAGGTACTCGATGTTGCCTCGCCAGGGGAGGCGCTTGAGCTGGTCCATAGCGGCCAGCGACACGGTTACGGTGCTGTCTTGATGGATACGACCAAGCAGCTGGTACACGAGGGTACGCAGGTCGTCCATATGCCGACGAAGAGGGGGAACTTCGATGGTGTGCGGGAAGTGCGGTAGCAGTTGTGCATCCACCTGAGGGCTTCTTGGGTCGGTGCACATGGTCATTGCCACCCACGGCCGATTGACAGACTCCGGCACCGCGGAAGCCTCCAGAAGCAGAGCTGAGAGCTCGCGGATCGCTTGAGATCCAAGCAGGTGGACCCGGCGTAGCACTAAGGTCCCCCCCTCACCGGCGAGCTCCTCGCTTACGGTGTCTAGCCAGGCCTCGGGATCTGCGGCGTCAGCGGCATCGATCACCCGGAAATGCGCAGACGGAGTCCGAAGTTGGTGCACTCCCCGCAGCAGCGCCAGCTTGCCCACCCCCGCCTCCCCTTCAAGGACCAGCCACTCGCGTCGGCGGTGGCTGGCATCGACGGCCCGGCAGGTCTGCTGCCAGATCGCGCTTATCCCCACGACGCCGGGGAACGCTATCACCGCTCGGGAGCTGGCGACCGACGGGTCCGGTGCAGTGTTCCGATGAATGCGGAAGACGCCTCCCGCAAGTCCGTGGCCTGCAAACACTGGCCGATACTCCATACGAGCGGTGAGCCCACTTGGCAGGTCGGCTAACAGCGTCGTCGGCTGTAAGAAGCCTTCGGCATCGGCTGATCGTGCCAGCAAGGCTGCCTGGTCATCCGCGTCGAAGTACCGCTCGGTGTGGGCGCTCAAAACGATCAAATCCTCGCCAAGGGCGAGGACGCAATCCGCCCCACGTTTGGAAGCCGTTAGGTAGTCCGCAAAGAGAGCCAGCTCGCGAGCGTTCGCCTGAGAGAGCAACTGCTGCTGTATCCGGTGCGCTGTCGACTTGGCGATGACAAGCAGCAACGGATTCGAGTCCTTGGCCAGAGACGTCAGGTCAAGGATTCCGAGCAGCGCCCCGCTGATCGGGTGCAGGATCGGCGCGCCAGCGCAGCTGAACGCACCCAGATCATGCGTGTAGTGCTCGAACCCGTCGACGAGCGTTGGCGCCCGACGTTCAAGAGCGGTGCCTATTCCGTTGGTCCCGACGAACTCCTCCGCGTAGTTGAACCCGGGCCCAAGTCGTGCGTTGTCCATCGCACGAGTCAGGCTCGTTCCGGAAGAAAGTCGTTGAAGAACCAAACCGTTAGCGTCGGTCAGGATGATACCGATTGGCTCATTCGCCAACTCGTCCGATAGTTGCCGCAGTACGGGGGTCGCGCTGATTGCCAGCGGGGTCTCCTCATTGAACTGCGAAAGGTAGGTGGGATTGACCTTTTGCACGTCCACGGACATCTGCCGCGAGCGCAACCAGGATGCCTGGATCGCGGCATCAACCAGAGTTAAATGGCCTAGCTCCCCGGAGGACAGGAAGTCATCCCGGTTCCTGGCCAACCGTTTTAGATCCGTACGCGACATTACGCCCTCGACCGGTGCGGAGTGTCTGGACTTTCGCACACCGAATTTAGTTTGTGCTGCCCCCGTACAGGTGTCAATGGTTCGAGGCAGAACTCCCAGCGCTCTATCACCGTTGAGGCCGTCGAGGTCGGGAATGATCTGAGGGTCATGTCAAATTGACACTGGTCCAAGAAGTCTCCAGCGGTGTAATTGAAATCACGAGGATAACGGTCGCGAGTAGAACCTTGCCACGACCAAAACCCCCGGACAATCCAACAAGGAGGTTGACAGTGAGTAGGCAAAGTCTCACCAAAGCACATGAAAAGATAACCGAGCTCTCTTGGGAACCCACGTTCGTGACTCCCGCGGCACGGTTCGGCACGGACTACAAGTTTGATAAGGCACCCAAGAAAGACCCGCTAAAGCAGATCATGCGGTCCTACTTCCCGATGGAAGAGGAGAAGGATAACCGCGTCTTCGGCGCCATGGATGGCGCCATCCGAGGCAACATGTTCCGCCAGGTCCAGGAACGCTGGATGGAGTGGCAGAAGCTTTTCTTGTCCATCATTCCATTCCCGGAAATTTCCGCGGCTCGGGCGATGCCGTTGCTGATCGACGTAGTGCCCAACCCTGAGGTTCACAACGGGTTGGCTGTGCAGATGATCGACGAGGTTCGGCACTCCACGATTCAGATGAATCTGAAGAAGCTGTACATGAACCACTACATCGACCCCGCAGGGTTCGACATTACCGAGAAGGCGTTCGCGAACAGCTACTGCGGCACCATCGGCCGCCAGTTCGGTGAGGGCTTCATCACGGGTGACGCGATCACCGCGGCCAACGTGTATCTCACGGTTGTAGCTGAGACGGCGTTTACGAACACCCTGTTCGTTGCCATGCCGGACGAGGCCGCGGCCAACGGAGACTATCTGTTGCCAACGGTGTTCCACTCGGTGCAGTCCGATGAATCGCGCCATATCAGCAACGGGTACTCCATCCTGTTGATGGCTCTGGCTGACGAGGACAATCGTGTTCTGCTCGAGCGCGACCTGCGCTATGCCTGGTGGAACAACCACTGCGTCGTGGACGCTGCGATCGGCACATTCATCGAGTACGGCACGAAGGACCGCCGCAAGGAGCGGGACAGCTATGCAGAGATGTGGCGTCGGTGGATTTATGACGACTATTACCGCAGCTACCTCATCCCGTTGGAGAAGTACGGCTTGGTGATTCCGCACGACCTGGTCGAGGAGGCCTGGAACCGGATCATTAACAAGGGCTACGTGCACGAAGTCGCCCAGTTCTTCTCCACCGGTTGGCCAGTGAACTATTGGCGGATCGACCCCATGACCGACGTGGACTTCGAGTGGTTCGAGTTCAAGTACCCGGGTTGGTACAACAAGTACGGCAAGTGGTGGGAAAACTACAACCGCCTGAAGTACCCGGGCAAGAACAAGCCGATCGCGTTCGAGGACGTCGACTACCAGTACCCCCACCGGTGCTGGACCTGCATGGTTCCGTGTCTGATCCGCGAGGACATGGTCACCGACAAGGTCGACGGGCAGTGGCGCACCTACTGCTCCGAGACCTGCGCCTGGACGGACATCAAGGCGTTCCGACCGGAGTACGAAGGTCGTGCGACTCCCAACATGGGACGCCTGACCGGCGACCGTGAGTGGGAAACCCTGCACCACAACAAGGACCTCGCCGACATCATCAAGGACCTCGGCTACGTTCGTGATGACGGGAAGACCCTGATCCCGCAGCCCCATCTGAATCTGGATGATCCCAAGAAGTTGTGGACGATCGATGACATGCGCGGCATCAACTTCGCCAGCCCGAACATCCTCCTGAACGAGATGTCGGACAAGGATCGCGAGGCGCACATTGCGGCGTACACGAGTGGCGGACCGGGAGGACGACCGGCGAAAACACTCGTCAGCTAACACAACCCGATGGGGCCGGCAGAGCTTTTCTGCCGGCCCCTGACCCTAAATGCTGGTCGGTGGTGGCGATCTGGAGCACTCGCCGTCACCGGCCACCCCTTCCCTTGTGACCGTAGGAGTAAAGACCATGAGCGAAAAGCACATCGTTAAGTTCGATCCAGTTGATCTCGAGATGGACGTTGACGAGGACGAGACCGTTCTCGACGCCGCGTTCCGTCAGGGGATTGCTCTGATGCACGGCTGTCGGGAGGGTCAGTGTGGCGCCTGCAAATCTTTCCTGATCGAGGGCGACGTGCAGATGGATCGGTACTCAACGTTTGCTCTTGCGGACTATGAAAGCGATGAGGGCTACATCCTCCTGTGCAGGGCCCACGCGTACAGTGATCTACAGGTTGAACTCATCAATTTCGACGCAGAAGAGCTTCGAAATGCGGTGCCTCTACAGCATCTGGTCACAAAGATTGCGGCGATCGATGAGGTCACACACGACATCGTTTCGCTGAAGCTTGAGCTGGTTGAGCCCGCCAGCTTTGCTTTTAAGCCGGGCCAGTACGCCGATATCCAGATACCCAATCACGATGATCACCGCTCATTTTCGATGGCGATGACCCCAACTTCGTCAACAGTCCTGGAGTTTCTGATTAAGAAGTACCCCGGCGGGCACTTCTCAGGCCTGCTTGAAGGGGTTCTCAAGGTCGGCGATGAGTTGAAGCTGGACGGACCGTATGGGTCCTTCACGCTGCGCGAGTGGTCAGACAGACCAATTATTTGCATCGCTGGTGGTGCTGGCATGGC
>JAYTEZ010000234.1:0-8192 GCA_043734805.1 Microbacteriaceae bacterium | reverse complement strand
TCGCTCAGGGTGCCGTCGGAGCCGGAAGCGGATTTGGAAATATCGGCTCCGGCAAACGCACCGTTCAGGGCTCCAGCCTTCGTCTGCCCTCGACTCTTCATGAAAATTCAGGAAAGCGCGTCCGGCGTCCGGCTCCACCGCCCGTGTTTTCAGCAGAGTGCAGGCACGCCCAGAGTCGATTTCCTGAATTTCCGTGGAACGGGGGTGCGCGGGAGCTGCCACCTCACTGCGCCGGTCGACGCGCGCCGGTCAGCTACTGATGTCCGCGACGGTCGCTCCGAGGGTCGCAATCAGCTCGTCAGCAGCGATGAACGCGCTTTAGCCATTCTCACCGGCTTCTATCGCGACGCGCGTGCCGATGATTGCTGCATCGGCGAGGGCAAGTCGCACTGTCGCACTGTCGCACTGGCGCGCTGTCAGGCTGTCGCGCTGCCTGATCGTGCTCCGCTCGTTTCCGGTCGCTTCGAAAGCGAATTCGGGCGAAGCCAGCGACAGCTCGTTCGCCCGGACGACAGCGCGCAGCTTCGGCCCGGAGATCTGTTTGTCGCCCGGAATAAGCGCGAACCGGTACGCGTCGGGGAATCCGCCGGAGTGTGCCGTCTCACGACGAGGGTCTTGACGATGTCGCCTGGCGAGAGTCCAGGAAGGGCCGCTGCTTGCTCGAGACTGCCGGCCGCCCGACGCTCGACGAGGCCAACCTGAACACCGCGAGCAGCGGCATCCGCCTCGGCTCGGGCGCGGCCCTTCGACTGAGTCATGCCGAGTCAACCTTTCTTGAGAGAATTGATGGGTGACCATGCTTGCCTTCACAACCGAGAGCCTGCAGACAGCGGCGAGCCTGCAGATTGGCCCGCTCAAGCTTGCTGTGCCGGTCGTGCTTGCGCCAATGGCTGGCATTACCAATACTGCGTTTCGCCGACTTTGCCGCGAGTTCGGCGCGGGCCTTTACGTTTCCGAGATGATCACGAGCCGGGCGCTGGTCGAGCGCACCGAGGGCTCGATGCGGCTCATTAAGCATCATGAATCCGAGGTGCCGCGCAGCATCCAGCTCTATGGCGTCGACCCGAAGACGGTGGCCGAAGCCGTGACCATGCTCGTCGCCGAAGATCGCGCCGATCACATCGACCTGAATTTCGGATGCCCCGTGCCGAAGGTCACGCGCAAGGGCGGGGGAGCGGCGCTGCCCTGGAAGCTCGACCTGTTCCGCGACATTGTAGAGCGTGCGGTGCACGCGGCCGGCGACCTTCCCCTCACGATCAAGATGCGCAAGGGGATCGACTCCGAGCACCTCACCTACCTCGAGGCGGGGCGCATCGCCGAGGGCGCAGGGGTCGCGAGTATCGCGCTGCACGCGCGGACGGCCGCCGAGTTCTATAGCGGGCACGCTGACTGGTCGGCGATTGCGAAGCTCAAGGAAACCATTCGAAGCGTGCCCGTTCTTGGCAACGGTGACATCTGGTCGGGCGCGGACGCGATTCGCATGGTCGACGAAACCGGATGCGACGGAGTCGTCGTCGGTCGCGGTTGCCTCGGTCGGCCCTGGCTGTTCGCCGACCTCGCCGCGGCATTCGCCGGAGCGCGGAACGCCAGCTCCGGGTCGGCGGACAGACCGGACACAGCGGCCTCGAGCGTCTGGCAGCCGTCCCTCGGCACGGTCGCGGCAACGCTCCGTCGCCACGCCGAACTGCTCGTCGAGTTTTTCGACGGCGACGAGGATCACGCCTGCCGCGACATCCGCAAGCACATCGGCTGGTACTTCAAGGGCTACCCGGTCGGCGGCGATCTCCGCTCGAGCCTCGCGACCGTCGAAAGTCTGCAGCAGCTGGACGACCTCCTCGGCACCCTCGACTGGGAACAGCCCTATCCGGGCGAGGCGACCGAAGGCCCGCGTGGTCGCGCTGGCACCCCCAAGCGCCCGTCTCTTCCCGACGGATGGCTCGCCAGCCGCGAGCTGGCGGCCACTCATCGTGCTGAGCTCGCCGAGGCCGAGTTGAGTCACAGCGGTGGCTGAGGTGGAGGCGCACTACGGCGAGCACGATACTGTCCGTTGGTTCCCCGAGGAGCACTCGAGCCGACGCAGCGATTTCGCCAGAGATCGCGCCAGGGTACTGCACTCGAGCGCGCTGCGGAGGCTTGCGGCCAAGACACAGGTGCTCAGTCCGGTCGCAGGCCTCGACTTCGCCCGCAATCGCCTCACCCATTCCCTCGAGGTCGCGCAGGTCGGTCGAGAGCTTGCGACGAGCCTTGGGCTGGACCCGGATGTCGTCGACACTGCCTGCCTCGCTCACGACCTCGGGCATCCTCCGTTCGGACACAATGGCGAACGTGCGCTCAACGCCTGGGCGAGCGATATCGGCGGTTTCGAAGGCAACGCTCAGACCCTGCGCCTGCTCACCCGAATCGAACCGAAGGTGTTCGGGCCGGACGGCCGCTCCTACGGGCTCAACCTCACCCGGGCGAGCCTCGACGCGAGCTGCAAGTATCCGTGGCCCGACACCGCTGCCGTCGGTGATCCCAGCGGCCGAGCCAAGTTCGGTTTCTATGCGGATGACGTTGAGGCCTTCCACTGGCTGCGCGAGGGTGCGCCCGATCGTAAGCTGTGCATCGAGGCCCAGGTCATGGACCTTTCTGACGACATCGCCTATTCGGTGCACGACTTCGAGGATGCCGTTGTGAGCGGCTACATCGACGTCAAGTCGCTCGGTGCTCGGGTCAATCACGACGCGCTCGTCGACTCGATGTTCGTGTGGATCGGCGGCGAACTCGATCACGATGAGCTCATCGCCGCGTTCGATCGCCTCGATTCGCTCGATGTCTGGCTCGAGGGATGGGACGGCAGCCGGGTCGCGCAGGGGCGCCTCAAAAACCTCACGTCACAGCTCATTGGGCGCTTCGCCGCCGCCGCGGTTCAGGCCACGAGAATACAGGACGGCGGCAGCCTCATCCGGTTTGGAGCGGACATCATTGTGCCGCGGGAAATCCAGGCCGAGATCGCGGTGCTGAAGGGAATCGTCGCAGCCTTCGTAATGTCGAAGAACACCCGCCAGCCGATTTACACGCAGCAGCGCGAGGTGCTCACGGAGCTCGGCGAAATGCTGCTGGCAAGCGGCGCCCAGAACCTTGATCCCGGGTTCGCCGCTGATTGGCTCCAAGCAACGACGGATGCCGCGCGCAAACGTGCCATCGTCGACCAGGTCGCATCGCTCACGGACCAGTCCGCGATGGCCTGGCACGAACGGCTCGTCGGCTGACTCTGCGGGTCGGCCCGCCAGCCCAGATAACCCGTGCCACGCGAACTCTTACGGAAATTCAGGAAAGTGTCGAGCCTGCGGGTAGCAACGTCCCGCGCCACCGCAATTTTCCTGACGGGGCCGTGCCACTTTCCTGAATTTCCGTGAAAGCGCAGCCCGTGAAAGCGCAGCCCGTGAACGCGCAGCCCGTGGGGCGGCAGACTGAGGGAGCGCAGGTCGAGGGTCGGGTTGCCGGCCGCACTCCCGCGACTCCACAGGTGGGGTAGACGGACGGATGGACGCCGCTGGCCGAAACTAGAATGGGCGGGTGCCCGGCCTCATTCGACGAAACGATATCGACGAGGTTCGGGCGCGGATCAACATCGCTGACATCGTCGGGGATTTTGTCACGCTCAAGGGCGCAGGGGTTGGTTCGCTTAAGGGGCTCTGCCCCTTCCATGACGAGCGCAGCCCGAGTTTTCACGTGCGTCCCCAGGTCGGCAGGTATCACTGCTTCGGCTGCGGCGAGGATGGCGACGTGTTCTCTTTCCTCCAGAAGATGGACCACACCACCTTCACCGAGGCGGTCGAGCGGATGGCCGCCCGGGTCGGCTTCGAGCTGCACTACGAAGACGGCGGCCAGGCCAACAGCGATCACGGTAACCGCGCGCGCATTCTCGGAGCGAACCAGGCCGCCGCCGAGTTCTTCGTCGCCCAGCTATCGACGCCGGACGCCGAGCCAGGCCGCCAGTTTCTTGGTGAGCGCGGGTTCGACCCGTCCGCCGCCCAGCGTTTCGGCGTCGGTTTCGCTCCGAAGAGCTTCGACGCGCTGAGCAAGCACCTCAAGGCGCGGGGCTACACCGAGGCCGAGTTGCTCGCGGCTGGGCTTGTCGGGCAGGGTGACCGCGGCACCTACGATCGGTTCCGCGGCCGGCTCGTCTGGCCGATCCGCGATGTCACCGGGCAGACGCTCGGCTTCGGAGCTCGCAAGCTTCTGGATGACGACCAGGGCCCCAAATACCTCAACACCTCCGAAACGGCGGTCTACCACAAGTCGCAGGTGTTGTACGGGCTCGACCTCGCGAAACGTGACATCTCGCGCGGCCGCCAGGTCGTGGTGGTCGAGGGCTACACCGATGTCATGGCCTGCCACCTCGCGGGCGTCACGACCGCGGTCGCAACCTGCGGCACCGCGTTCGGCGTCGACCACATCAAGGTCATCCGGCGCGTCCTCGGCGACGTCGACAACGCGGACACGACCGGCACAGGACACGTGGTCTTCACTTTCGACCCGGACGAGGCGGGCCAGAAGGCGGCGAGCCGTGCCTTCAGCGAGGAGCAGCGCTTCGCAGCCCAGACCTTTGTCGCCGTCGCTCCCGATGGCCTCGACCCATGCGACCTGCGACTCAAGCGCGGCGATGACGCCGTCCGCAGGCTCATCCAGGGCAAGAAGCCGATGTTCGAGTTCATGATCCACCGGGTGCTGGCCGGCCACAATCTCGACACGGTCGAGGGACGTGTTGCGGCGCTGCGAGCATCCGCTCCCGTTGTTGCGGGCATCCGCGACCAGGCGCTCAACGTCGGATACGTGCGTAACCTTGCCGGCTGGCTCGGCATGGATCCAAGCGAGGTCGGCCGGGCGGTGAACGCGGCCCGCGGCAAGGTTCAGGAGGAGCCGAAGACACGTTCTGGCGCAGAAACATCCGAAACAACGCAGGCGGGGGAGCAGGGGCCCTCCCTCGTGCATCTCCCGACGGATCCGGCCACGCGACTGGAGCGCGACGCCCTGATGGCGATGCTGCAGCAACCGGAAGCCATTGGGCGCGAGCTCGTGCTGCGCGCGAGCCGGGTTTCATACTCGAACGGGTCGCTGGCGGTCGTGCGCGACGGCATCGCCGCGAGCATGGATGCCTTCGAGTCCCCGGAGTGGCTGGAGCGGGTCATCGCGGAGGTGCCGGCGCCCTTCGCCACTCTCGTGAAAGAACTCGGCCTCGCGCCACTGCCTGAGCGCCAGGGCCGCGAGCTAACGATTTACTGCCAGGGCGTGACGGTCGACCTCCTCGCCCGGGATTTGCTGCGGCGGAAGGCGGAGCTGCTCGGCCAGTCCCAGCGAACGGATGCCACGGCAGAACCCGAGAAATACCGTGCTCTGCAAATCGAACTCGTTCGCATCGAGGCGGAACGCCGCGCGCTGCGAAACGACTAGTTTGTAGCGATTTCGTGCGTGGCGAGTTGCAGATGAGTAAATATTCGTCGATATAGCCGTCCGCGACTGGTCGTGCTTGCGCTTTGTGTGTTACCACAGAGTCATAGCAGCGCTGAACTGCCTGCACGGTGTGCGGGCCCTTTGGCTCTTTCCCAACAGAGAGGTAGACGGATATGACATCCGCATCCACGATTCGCAAGCGGTCGCTTGCTGTGCTTGGAGGCACCGCGATCGCGGCACTGACCCTGGCTGGTTGCGCCTCCGGCGGCAACGCAGGCGGCGCGCCTGCCAGCTCGATCACTGTCGGCACGACCGACAAGGTGACCAGCCTCGACCCGGCTGGATCCTACGACAATGGTTCGTTCGCCGTGATGAACCAGGTCTTCCCGTTCCTCATGAACTCGAAGCCCGGCACCGCAGATGTCGAACCCGACATCGCGGAGTCCGCCAAATTCACTTCCCCGACCGAGTACACCGTGGTGTTGAAGAAGGGCCTGACCTTCGCCAACGGTGACAAACTCACCTCCTCCGACGTGAAGTTCTCCTTTGATCGGCAGCTCAAAATAGCTGACCCAAACGGCCCTTCGACGCTGCTCTACAACCTCGCGAGCACCGACGCAACGAACGACACGACAGTCGTCTTCCACCTCAAGGCGGCGAACGACCAGATCTGGCCTCAGATCCTTTCCAGCCCCGCCGCTCCGATCGTCGACGAGCAGGTGTTCTCGGCGGACAAGGTCACGAGCGACGACGACATCGTCAAGGGCAAGGCGTTCGCCGGCCAGTACACGATCGCGAGCTACAAGTTCAACCAACTCGTGCAGTTCACGGCGTTCAGCGGGTATAAGGGCGTCCTCGGCGCACCGGCCACCCCGACCGTCAACCTGAAGTACTACACCGACCAGTCGAATATGAAGCTGGACGTGCAGAAGGGTGGCATCGACGTCGCGTCGCGCAGCCTCTCGGCAACGGACGTGGAGAGTCTGCAGAAAGACAAGAAGGTCAAGGTGACAACGGGACCGGGTGGCGAAATCCGCTACATCGTCTTCAACTTCGACACGCAGCCGTTCGGCGCAAAGGCTGCGAATGCGAATGCCGCAAAGGCACTCGCGGTCCGCCAGGCCGTCGCCGACCTTGTCGACCGCCAGGCCATCGCCGACCAGGTCTACAAGGGCACCTACCTCCCGTTGTATTCCTATGTGCCGGATGGTCTCACGGGGGCCAACAAGTCCCTGCAGGGCCTCTATGGCGACGGTAAGGGCGGTCCGGACGGGGCAAAGGCCAAGAAGGTACTCGAGGGCGCAGGGGTCACCGGCCCGGTTACCCTCAACCTGCAGTACAACCCCGACCATTACGGTGCAAGCTCTGGTGACGAATATGCGCTCGTGAAGAGCCAGCTCGAAAAGGGTGGCCTGTTCACGGTCAACCTGCAGTCAACCGAATGGGTCACCTACGCGAAGGATCGCACAAAGGATGCTTACCCGGCCTACCAGTTGGGTTGGTTCCCCGATTATTCGGATGCCGACAACTATCTGTCGCCGTTCTTCGCGGAGGGTAACTTCCTGTCCAACCACTACGCGAATGCCGAGGTGGACACACTTATCAAGCAGCAGGCGGTGGAGACCGACAAGGCCAAGCGGGTTAAGGACCTCGAAGAAATCCAGAACAAGGTGGCGGCCGATCTGTCGACCGTCCCACTGCTCCAGGGTGCCCAGGTTGTCGTGTCGGGCACGAGCGTCAAGGGTGTCACTCTCGACGCCTCGTTCAAGTTCCGGTTCGGCACGATCAGCAAGTAACAATCGCTAACGGCTAAAATCGCTTTAGCCGTAGACGGGGGCGGTCCGCTGAATGCGGGTCGCCCCCTTTCTTCCTGGTTTCGACCTTCAGGGCTTCGACGCGGATTGGTGACCATGACGACATCTGTGATTCCGGCTGAGGCGCCGCTTTCGGCTCACGGTCCACGACGTGCCGAACCGCGCAATCGGAAGGCAGCGGCCGGAGGAAACCAGATCGGTCGCTACATCGTCGTTCGGCTCCTGCTCATCGTCCCGACGGTGTTTATCCTCGTGACGATGGTGTTCATCCTGATGCGCACGATTGGCGACCCGATCACGGCCGCGCTCGGCGGCAGGTTGAGCGCAGCCCAGTTGCAGGAGCGTATTCACGCTGCCGGCTACGATCGGCCGATCCTCGTGCAGTATTTCGAGTATCTCGGGCAGATCTTCACCGGTAACTTTGGCACAACGATCAGCGATAACCAGCCGGTGAATACCATTCTCACGACCTTTGGCGGTGCCACCCTCGAGCTATCGTTCTACGCGCTGATCGTCGCCTTCATCGTCGGGATTCCGCTGGGGATGCTCGCGGCCTACTTTCGCGACAAATGGCCGGATGCGATCCTCCGCGTCTTCGCGATTCTCTGTTACGCAACCCCGGTGTTCTTCGCCGGCCTCCTGCTCAAACTCGTGTTCGCCGTCTGGTTGAACGTGCTGCCGGTCTCCGGAAGGGCCTCGACCGGTACCGAGCTCGATATCCAGTTGCTTCCGCATCCGAGCGGGATTTACCTCATCGATGCCCTTCAGACCGGTAATCCGGCCAATCTCGCCGACGTGCTCTCGCACGCCATCCTGCCCGGTATTGCGCTCGGCCTGCTGACCGCCGGAATTTTTCTACGCCTCGTTCGCACCAATGTCATCGGAACGCTCTCGACGGACTATGTCGACGCGGCTCGGTCACGCGGCGTCAGCGAGTTCCGC
>JAYTEZ010000233.1:0-7332 GCA_043734805.1 Microbacteriaceae bacterium | reverse complement strand
TCACCCGATTCCCGTCGGGCGATGTGACAGATCCTGCGCGGAGAATGGGGGATTCGAACCCCCGAGGGCTTGCACCCAACACGCTTTCCAAGCGTGCGCCATAGGCCACTAGGCGAATTCTCCTTAGCCGGCCCATGCTTCAGGCCTCGCAATATCGTACCCGACGGTGGGATTGGTCGAAGACGGCCAGGAAATTCACCGGCTAAACTGTGCGAGGCTCCTCGCGTGGCGCCACCCAGGCCAATTCCCCCAGGACGGAAACGTAGCAAGGGTAACCGGGCTCTGGCGGGTGCGCGAGGGGTCTTTTCTCTCCCCGATCCGGGTCGTGCAGCCTAGGCTGAACCCGTGGCTCGCAGCATTTACATCACCTCGGTCGAGGGACACGCCGGAAAGTCGACGATCGCGCTCGGGCTGCTCGACACCCTGAGCCACGAGGCGGAGCGAGTCGGCGTATTCCGCCCGGTCGCCCGGTCGAGCGACGAGCGCGACTACGTGCTCGAGATGCTGCTCGCCCACGACGGCGTCGACCTCGACTACGAGGAGTGTGTCGGAGTCAGCTACGAGGATGTGCACGCCGATCCGGAGGCCGCACTCAGCGAAATCGTCTCGCGCTTCAAGGCGATCGAGCGGGAGTGTGATGCGGTCGTCATTCTTGGCTCCGATTACACGGATGTTGGCAGCCCCACCGAGCTCGGATTTAACGCGAGGATCGCGGCGAACCTTGGCGCGCCCGTGCTGCTCGTGCTCGGCGGCCAGCAGGCGGATGGTCGCGGCAGCCGCAGCGCAGACGACATACGGCAGGTGGCACAGCTCGCTCTTGCCGAATTGGGAGGAGCCCATGCCGCGGTGATCGGAACCGTCGCGAATCGGGTCGATCCGCGGCTCATCGACGATGTTGTGAGGCAATTGGCCAACCTATTTGCACTGCGTCAGAACCGCGCTGGCACGACCTGCGTCTCCGGGCCGATTCCGGTCTGGGCCATCCCGGAGGACCGCTTCCTCATCTCGCCCAGTATCGCGTCGCTCATGGAGGCAGTGGATGGCACCCTCATCAAGGGCGACCCCGCGCTGCTCAATCGTGAGTCTCTCGGCACTGTGGTGGCCGCGATGTCGATGGAGAACGTGCTCACCCGACTCATCGAGGGCGGCGTCGTTGTCGTGCCAGGCGACCGTGCCGACGTGCTGCTTGCCGTGCTGATGGCGAACGCCGCGGACACCTTCCCCTCGGTCGCGGCAGTCATCCTTAACGGCGGTTTCGAGATGCTGCCGCAGATCGCGCTGCTCATCGACGGCCTCGACACCGCGCTGCCGATCATCCGCAACGACCTGGGCACCTATGAGACGGCGCTGCGCATCACCCAGACCCGCGGTCGTTTCGCCGCAGATTCGCAGCGCAAGTACGACACAGCGCTCGCGCTCTTCGAGCAATACGTCGACGCGGATGTGCTGCTCCGGTTGCTCGATGTCAGTCGCCCCGATGTCGTCACGCCGCTCATGTTCGAGTACGACCTGCTCGACCGGGCGCGCGCCAACCGCCGGCACATCGTGCTGCCGGAGGGCAGTGACGACCGCATCCTTCGAGCGGCGAGCACGCTGTTGCGGCGCGGGGTCGCTCGGCTGACGATTCTCGGGGACGAAAGTGCAATTCGCGCGCGCGCGCTGGAGCTCGGCCTCGACATTGCGGAGGCGACCATTCTGAGCCCGAGCGATCCTGAACTGCGGGAGCGCTTCGCGCAAGAGTATGTGCGGCTGCGGGCTCATAAAGGGGTGACTCTGGAAGACGCGCGCGAAACGGTCACCGATGTCTCCTACTTCGGCACCATGATGGTGCACCTCGGCCTGGCCGATGGCATGGTCTCCGGCGTCGCCCACACGACGGCACACACCATCCGTCCGGCTTTCGAAATCATCAAAACGAACCCGGGCGTCTCGATCGTGTCGAGTGTCTTTTTCATGTGCCTCGAGGATCGCGTGCTCGTCTACGGGGACTGCGCGGTGATCCCGGACCCGAACGCCGAGCAGCTCGCCGACATCGCGATCTCTTCCGCGATGACGGCGCTCCAATTCCAGATCGAGCCACGCATCGCCATGCTCTCCTATTCGACGGGAGATTCCGGTGGAGGAGCGGAGGTGGACAAGGTGCGCACCGCGACCGAGATCGTGCGCTCGCGCCGGCCCGATCTGCTGGTCGAGGGCCCCATTCAGTACGATGCCGCGGTCGATGCCGCGGTCGCCAAGTCCAAGATGCCCGACTCCGTGATCGCCGGGCGAGCGACGGTGTTCATCTTCCCCGACCTCAACACGGGCAACAACACCTATAAGGCCGTGCAGCGCAGCGCCGGGGCCGTCGCAATCGGCCCAGTGCTCCAGGGCCTGCGCAAGCCGATCAACGACCTCTCCCGAGGCGCGCTCGTGCAGGACATCGTGAACACGGTTGCGATCACGGCCATTCAGGCGATTTCGCTGCTCGCGCCTGCACGGCATGAGGAGGCTGCCCCGCGGCCGCCTCACCTGGGCAGCACCCCGGCGACGGCTGCTTCGTGACCCGGATCTTTGTCGTCAACTCTGGCTCGTCGTCGATCAAGTACCAGTTGATCGATGGCGCGACGGAAGAGGCTGTGACGCGCGGTCTCATCGAGCGGATCGGCGAACCCGGCTCGGATGTCGAGGATCATGGGGCCGGGATGCGGCGCGTGCTCGACACGCTCGGCGGTCGGGGTGGGATCGTGGCAGTCGGCCATCGCGTCGTGCACGGCGGATCCTTGTTCGATCGCGCGACGGTGATCACCGACGAGGTGGAGGCGCAGATCGCGGAGCTGTCGGCATTGGCACCGCTGCACAATCCGGCAAATCTGCTCGGCATCCGCGCTGCCCGGCTGGCCCTTCCGAACGTTCCGCACGTCGCGGTGTTCGACACGGCGTTTCACCAGACACTGCCTCCCGCCGCCTACACGTACGCGATTGACGTCACGCTGGCAGAAAAATACGGCGTGCGCAGATACGGATTCCACGGCACCTCCCACAAGTACGTCTCCGAGCAGGCGGCACGATTTCTCGGACGTCCGCTCGGTGAGCTGAAAACGATCGTGCTGCATCTCGGCAACGGGGCGTCGGTGGCGGCGATCGACGGCGGAGTTTCCGTCGAGACGAGCATGGGGATGACGCCGCTCGAGGGCCTGGTGATGGGTACCCGATCCGGCGACATCGACCCGGCGGCGCTCATCCATTTGCATCGTCAGGCCGGGCTCGACTTCGACGACCTCGACACGCTTCTCAACCGCCGCAGCGGGCTGCTCGGGCTCACGGGCAACGGCGACATGCGCGACGTGCAGGAGGCGGCATCCCGCGGCGATGAGGTGGCCGAGGCAGCGCTCGCGGTCTACCGGCATCGTGTGCGTCGCTACATCGGCGCCTATATCGTGCACCTCGGGGGCCTCGATGCGCTCGTCTTTACGGCGGGAGTCGGCGAGAACAACGCGCTGCTTCGCCGGAAGGTGCTTGCGGGGCTTGAATTCCTCGGGATCGAGGTCGATGTCGACCGCAACTCACTCGCGTCCAAGCTGCCACGCTACATTTCTCCCGCCGGTGCGCCCGTTGCCGTGCTTGTCATCCCAACGAACGAGGAACTGGAGATCGCTCGGCAGTCGCTCGCCGCGATCGCCGGCTAACTTGTCAGCCGGAGCCACCGTAAGACTGAAGGAAAGGCCGGTCGGTCGCTCCCGGTAGTCTTGACGCGTGGTTGCCGCCCTGTATCGCCGTTATCGGCCAGAGACGTTTGCCGAACTCATCGGCCAGTCCCAGGTGACCGATCCGCTCCGCACGGCGCTGCGAAATGACCGGGTCAATCACGCCTATCTTTTCAGCGGTCCCCGCGGATGCGGCAAGACCACATCCGCTCGAATTCTGGCCCGCTGTCTCAATTGCGTCGAGGGCCCGACCGACACCCCGTGCGGAGTGTGCCCGAGTTGCATCGAGCTCAGCCGCGACGGTGGAGGCTCGATGGATGTGGTCGAGATCGACGCGGCAAGCCACAACGGAGTCGACGACGCTCGCGACCTGCGCGAGCGTGCCGTCTTCGCGCCGGCCCGCGATCGATACAAGATCTTCATCCTCGACGAGGCGCACATGGTCACGCCGCAGGGCTTCAACGCGCTGCTCAAGATCGTCGAAGAGCCGCCGGAGCACGTCAAATTTATCTTTGCGACGACCGAGCCCGAGAAGGTCATCGGCACGATTCGGTCGCGAACGCACCACTATCCGTTCCGCCTCGTGCCGCCCGCGCAAATGCTCGAGTACGTTCAGCAGCTCTGTGAGAGCGAGAAGGTGGAGGTCGAGGCTGGCGTGCTGCCCCTCGTCGTGCGTGCCGGCGGCGGCTCGGTGCGCGACACCCTTTCTTTGCTCGACCAGTTGATTGCGGGCTCGGAGGGGGCATCCGTTCAGTACGAGCGCGCCGTCGCGCTGCTCGGTTATACCCACGGTGCGCTACTCAGCGAGGTCGTCGATGCGCTCGGCGCTCGGGATGCGGCCGCCGCCTTCGCCGCCGTCGACCGGGTGATCCAGACCGGCCAGGATCCCCGGCGCTTCGTCGAGGATCTGCTCGAACGCCTGCGCGACCTCATCATTGTCAGCGCCTATTCGCAGGGTGGCGCATCGGATGGCGCGGCGGCGGTTCTCCGCGGCGTCCAACCGGACGAACTCGCCCGCATGGCCGTGCAGGCCGCACGGTTCGGCACCGCGGAACTCAGTCGGGCAGCGGATGTCGCCAACACCGCCCTCACCGAGATGACCGGCGCGACCTCGCCTCGATTGCACCTCGAACTCATGATCGCGCGCGTGCTCATCCCGGCTAGCGACGAGTCGGAGCGCGGTGCGCTTGCTCGCGTGGAGCGGCTCGAGCGACGCATCGGCGTCGAGAGCCCGGATGCGCGCACCCCCGTTGTCCCGCGCGTCGAAAACCGCACACCGCCGGTCGCGCCTCAGCCGGTGGTCGAGCCTCAACTGCCCGTTGAGCCACCACTGGCTGTCGAGCCTCAACTGGCTGTCGAGCCACCACTGGCTGTTGAGTTGGCCGCCACGGTCACGCTGCAGCAGGTGAAAGATTCCTGGCCCGAGATCCTCGAGGAGGTTGAGAAGGCCAAACGAACCGCCTGGATGGTGGTCTTCACCGCCAAACCGCTTGAGCTCCGCGCGGGCAGCGTGCTCGTGCTGTCCTTCCCGAGCCAGAACGATGTCGACGCGCTTAAGCAACAGGCCGCACCCGGTGAGGGAGTCGGCGACTACCTCAAGCAGGCCATTTTCGACGTTCTGGGGATCAGGCCGGGCCTCATGGCCAGGGTCGAGGCGGTTCGTTCAGTTCAGCAGGAGCCGCCTGAACCGACCGAGCCAGATGTCGAGCCCGCGCTATCGTCGGGAACGACCTGGGAGACAGTTGTCGTGACCGACTCGGAGCCCGAGACCAAGCGCGTCGCGGATCCTCGGCCAGCGGCACGAAAGTCACTGCCCGCGCCGCAACCGTCGTCCGCATCTGTACCCGTACCCGTACCCGCACCCGCATCCGCACCGCCCGCTGCGAAGAAGGCCGCACCGGCGATCGCAGGCGGCAATCAGCGCTACGGTGAGTCGGTGGTGCGCGAGATCCTGGGAGCGAGCTTTATCGAAGAGCAGGCGGTCACGCCCCGAGTCGCACCGAGAGAGCTGTAGCCGTGTACGACGGTATCGTTCAGGAACTGATCGACGAGCTCGGCCGCCTCCCCGGAATCGGGCCGAAGTCGGCACAGCGCATCGCGTTCCACATCCTGCAGACCGAGGGCTTCGATGTGACCCACCTCGCCGAGGTGCTCATGACCGTCAAGGAGAAGGTGCACTTTTGTGCCATCTGCGGCAACGTCACAGAACAGGAAACCTGCAACATCTGTCGCGATCCGCGTCGCTCCCCGGCCACGATCTGCGTCATTGAAGAGGCGAAGGATGTGGTGGCGATCGAGCGCACCCGCGAGTTCAAGGGTCTCTACCACGTGCTCGGTGGGGCCATCAGCCCGATCGATGGGATCGGACCGGACGACCTCCGTATCCGTTCGCTCATGCAGCGCCTCGCCGATGGCACGGTGACCGAGGTCATCATCGCGACGGACCCGAACCTCGAGGGTGAGGCCACGGCGACGTACCTGTCGCGCATGCTCATGCACCTCGACCTGCGAGTCACACGCCTGGCATCCGGACTCCCCGTCGGGGGCGACCTCGAGTATGCGGATGAGGTGACCCTCGGGCGTGCATTCGAGGGTCGACGCCTCGTCGAAAACTAATCGCTAGAATCAGAACTTCGGCCCAGCATGGCCGTGACAGCTTCGATCCGCGGGCCGGCAGTGTTCCGTCGGCCCCCTTCATTTCACAGGAGAGTCTCGTGAGCTTGATCGTACAGAAGTACGGTGGCTCCTCCGTTGCCGATGCGGAGGGCATCAAACGCGTGGCCAAGCGCATCGTCGAAACCCGTAAGGCCGGCAACGAGGTCGTCGTCGTGGTGTCCGCGATGGGAGACACCACCGACGAACTCGTCGACCTCGCGAATCAGGTCACACCCTTTGCCTCGGGCCGCGAGCTCGACATGTTGCTCACGGCGGGCGAGCGTATTTCGATGGCGCTGTTGGCGATGGCGATCAAGAGTCTCGGCGAGGAGGCGCGCTCCTATACCGGCAGCCAGGCCGGCCTCATCACGGATGCCAAACACGGAAGTGCGCGAATCGTCGATGTGTCTCCGACCCGTGTCCGCGCCGCCCTCGACTCGGGAGCGATCGCGATTGTTGCGGGCTTCCAGGGTTTCAATCGCGGCACCGGGGACATCACCACCCTCGGTCGCGGAGGATCAGACACCACGGCTGTCGCCCTGGCCGCGGCGTTGAACGCCGACGTGTGCGAGATTTACACCGACGTCGATGGTGTTTTCACCGCGGACCCGAGAGTCGTGCCGACGGCCCGCAAGATCGACCGGATCACGAGCGAAGAGATGCTCGAACTGGCCGCTGCCGGAGCCAAAGTTTTGTATATTCGCGCAGTGGAATATGCGCGCCGTCATGGCGTTACGATTCATGTACGTTCCTCGTTCAACAACAACGAGGGCACGCTGGTGGTCAATCCGAAAGAAGGCGAAAGCGTGGAAGAGCCGATCATTTCCGGCGTCGCATCCGATCTGAGCGAGGCGAAGATTACCGTCGTCGGCGTGCCGGACGTTCCCGGCAAGGCCGCGCAGATCTTCACAATTGTTGCGTCCACTGATGCGAACATCGACATGATCGTGCAGAACGTGTCCACCGCGTTGACCGGCCTCGCCGATATTTC
>JAYTEZ010000232.1:0-3437 GCA_043734805.1 Microbacteriaceae bacterium | reverse complement strand
GCGGCTCGTTGGTGGGAGGCCGCGGCGACCGCGTCCTGCTCCTCCCGGCCGATTCCGAGCCTGCTGTTGACGAGGTCCGTCGACTCGCCCATCGAGAGGCCGTCGAAGGCATCCGTCAGCCCGTCATGGGCGGCGTGGTCGAGGGCGGTGACGCTGCCATAGGGCCAACCCGCGCGCGAGCCGGTCAGCAGGTGTGGCGCTTGGGTCATTGACTCCTGCCCGCCGGCGACAACCACATCCGCTTCGCCAAGCCGGATGAGGCGGGCGGCATCAACCACGGCCGCGAGGCCGGAGAGGCAGACCTTGTTGAGCGTGATGGCGTTGACCGACCAGGGGATTCCCGCAGCGATGGCGCTCTGCCTGGCGGGGTTCTGCCCGGCACCGGCCTGCAGCGCCTGACCCATGATCACGGCATCGACCTGATCGGGCGAGACCTTCCCCGCCGCAAGGGCGCCGCGAATCGCTGTGCTGCCAAGGTCCACGGCGGAGAGCGTCGCGAACTGGCCGTTGACCCTGCCCTGCGGGGTGCGCGAACCGGAAAGAATAACAACCTCGACGTCGTTCATGGGAGACTCCTTCATCCGAAGGGCGCACCGGTGCCCTCGCGCGGTTGTTCGCGCGACCCGGTGAGCCTCACTCCCCAATTTACCTCGACGATCACTGCGCCGGTTACGGGGTAGCTCGAGGTACCGGTCGAAGGCCTACAGGTCGATCGCATCGCCGGGCTCGAGAGCGAAAAACTCTCCGCCGCCCTGCTCTGTGGCCCACTGGATGCGCGCATTCGACATTGATTTGCCCGCAACGGAGAGCACCATCTCGTGGGTGGGAAAGCTGCGGCGGGGCTTGACCGCCAGCACGTAATCCATGGTCTCGGCGATCTTGAGCCAGGGGGCGCCAGCCGGCACCGCGAGGGTGTTGACCTCGACGCCCTCCGGAATGGTGAATGAATCGCCCGGATAGTAGAGCGTGTCGTTGATGAGCACGCCGACGTTGTCAACAATCGGAATGGAGCTGTGGATGACGGCGTGTTTCTCGCCGAAGAATTGCAGGGTGAATGGCTCGACCGTTTCGGTGTCGCCACCGTTGACCACGGTGATTTCGAAGCCGGTGGCCACGGCAGCCAGGCCAGCCGGGCCGAAGATGCGGGCATCCGGATTGCCCTCAAGGATGCGCTTCAACTGGCCCTCGGTCCAGTGGTCGGCATGCTCGTGCGTGATGACGATCGCGACGACGTCGATGAGACCGACGAGGGCGGTGGTGAACGATCCCGGATCGACGACCAGGGTCTTACCGGAGACTTCGAGAATGAGGCAGGCGTGTTCTTGCTTTGTTACTCGCACGCCCAAAAGTTTACTCCCGGTCTGCAGCGCCGACTTGTCTCAAAATACCCCTAGGGGGTACGGTTTGGAGATGATCGAAGACCTGAAGAAGCGCGCGCTGCACAGAAGTCGCATCCTCGAGGGGCAGATGCGCGGCCTGCAGAAGATGATCGACAATGAGGACTATTGCATGGACATCATCACGCAGTCGCTCTCCATTCAAAAGTCACTCGGCAGTCTCAACAAGCTTCTCGTTGAGAACCACCTTCGCACCCACGTCACCGAGATGTTCGAGGCGGGCGGAGAGCAGAAGGAGCTCGCCATTTCCGAGATGCTCAAAGTCTTCGAACTCAGCAACAACCGTGCGGGCAAGTAGCGGCCGATCGGCACAACACCCGCTGTCGCGCATGAGGGCCGCGACCCGCGAAACTGCGGAAGCTGGTGGTACGTGTCGTTCACGGCAACGGCGGGCTCTCGGCTCGGCCACGCGCCATACTGAGCGGATGATGACACCGGGAGCATAAGCGCGATGGCACTGCGAATTGTCGCCGCGATCAATCCCGCGGCCTCGTTTGGCCGGGGTGGCGACGTCGGGCCGGCGGTCGTGCAGAGCCTCCGCGGATCGGGGCATGAGGTTACGGCGCTCACCGAGCCAACCTTCGATGATCTCGTGACCGAGACGCGTCGGGCGATTGCTCGCAAGCCGGATGCCCTGGTCGTCGTCGGCGGGGACGGAATGGTCAGCCTCGCCGTCAACCTCATTGCCGGAACGAAAATCCCGCTTGGCATCGTTCCCGCGGGAACGGGAAACGACGTGGCTCGCGGACTTGGCATTCCGATCGGCAACACCGAGGCCGCCATCCAACTTTTGCTCGAGGCACTCGGTCGACCGCCGCGGGTGATCGATGCTGCCCTGGTACGACGGCCGGGTGAGGATGACCGCTGGTTTGCGGGGGTGCTCTCGGCGGGTTTCGACGCGGTGGTCAACGAGCGGGCGAATGTCATGCGCTGGCCGCGTGGAAAGAGCCGCTACAACATCGCGATGCTGCTCGAACTCGCCATGCTCAGGCCGATCCGCTACCGACTGACCCTCGACGGCGTCGCGTACGAGTCGCCCGCCGTGCTGGTGTCGGTGGGCAATAACACGTCGATCGGCGGCGGAATGCTGGTCACACCCGACGCGCTTCTCGACGACGGGCTTCTCGACGTTCTCGTCGTTGAACCGCTGTCCCGAAGCGCGTTCCTACGGATCTTTCCCCGTGTGTTTAGAGGCACTCACGTAACCGACCCGCGCGTCTCCATCCGGAGAGCCAGGCGCATCACGATTGACGCGCCGGGCATCATCGCCTACGCCGATGGTGAGCGCATCGGCCCGCTTCCGATAGACATCGAGGTCACACCGGGAGCCCTGCGCGTCCTCGCGCCCCGGTGAGGTGTGCGGTGCCTCGGGTGGTGCCCTCTGCTGGCGTGTGGCATACTCGATGAGTTGTCCATACGGCCCCATCGTATAGCGGCCTAGTACGCTGCCCTCTCACGGCGGTAACACCGGTTCGAATCCGGTTGGGGTCACAACAGCCCGGATGCCAATGATTCATTGGTGTCCGGGCCTTTTTCGTCTAGGCCTTCAGTGCCCTCGAAAGATGAGCAAGCGAGACGAACGTGCCGAATGGGCTGAGGACGTGGAGTCCATTGGGCCGGATGCGCGCCTCATTTCTGGCGACGAAGCTGCGGCCAAGGGGCGCTCCATTCTGGAAGCCGCGCTGGGAAGACCCGCGGAAGTAGAGCGGGCTCTTTGTGGTCGGCCGACACTTGCCGGACCCAGAGTCCGTGGATACCAGTCGCCCAACCGGATTTTTCGGCTCACAGAGCAACTCGATGAGCAACTGACATCATTCGTTACGAAGAAGAAGCTTCCCCAAAGCGAAGTCATGCGAGACGCTTTGGCGGAGTACTTCGAGCGGCATTCGCCCTAGGCGGGAGCTTAATCCGAGCGCCGGCCGACGAACCGAAATCGCGACGTTCGTCTCCGCCAGGGCAAGAGTTTCGAAATCGCAGATTTCAGCGCAATCGAATTCAACGCGGTGGCACCGCTGTCCAGGTCGTCGTCGAAAAGATCCG
>JAYTEZ010000231.1:0-1739 GCA_043734805.1 Microbacteriaceae bacterium | reverse complement strand
AGATCGCGCAGGTTGTTGACCATGAGCACGGCGCAGGCGAGGAATCCGGCCGCCGCCCCGGACAGCCAGCTCTCGATGTTGACCGTACCGACCTGGGTGAACGTGGTGCCAACCGTCGCAACCAGCCCGAAGAAGACAAAGACGAAGAGCTCGCCGAGACCGTAGTAACCGTAGGGACGCTTGCCACCGGTGTAAAGGTAGGCGGCGACGATGCAGATCGCGCCGACGGCGAGCAGCCAGTAATACCCGGACAGCACGACGAGTGCCGCCCCGGCGATGGCGCCGAGCAGGAAAAAGACCAGCGCAACGATCAACACGGTTCGCGGCCGAGCGGCACCCGATCCGGTCAGGCGCGACGGCCCGACGCGGTAGCGATCGGTGCCACGAACGCCGTCGGAATAGTCGTTCGCATAGTTGACCCCGATCTGCAATGACACGGCAACGGCGAGCGCGAGAAGGGCGCGAACCCAATGCCAGCCGGTGCTGGACAGGAGGAAGGCGGATGCCGTGCCGAGCGCCACCGGGGCAATCGCCAGCGGCAGCGTACGAAGCCTCGCCCCGCCGATCCAGTCCCCGGCCGTCGCCCTGCGCACGACGGCGCGCGCGGGCTGACCGCCTGGGCGACCGCTTCGGCCCGTGCCGGAAACCGCTCGCCGCGCGGTCACGGTCGCAGGATCGATGCGTTTCTGGACGGGTCTTCGTGCATTAGCCACGCACAAATCCTACTGATGCCCCGGGCCCATGCCATCTCGCGCGGCCGCGAGTTTGCCGAGCGCGATCCGATCTGGCTTGCCGCTCGCGAGAATCGGAACAACGCGCAGCTGCACGAAATCTGCCGGAGCGGAGGCGCGGCCGAGAACCGCGCCGACGGCCGCCCGAAGGTCCTCGAGTCGGGCGGACCCCGTGGAAAAGACGAGCGGCACTTCCCCCCACTCGGCGCTCGGCGCTCGAATCGCGACGGCATCCGAAAGTCCGGTGATGGTTCTCACCACCCGCTCGACCTCGGCGAGCGACACCTTAACGCCGCCGGAGATGAGGATACCGTCGGCGCGCCCCGACACCTCAAGCACGCCGTCGACGACTGCACCCGTGTCGCCCGTGCGATACCAGCGCCGGCCGTCATCGTGGTGGAACGCGGCGGCTGTACGCTCGGGATCGCCGAGGTATTCCTCGGCCAGCATTGGCCCGGCCAGTTCCACCCGGCCGTCGACGATTCGGACCTGCGCGCTACCGATGGGCACGCCGTCGTAGACACACCCGCCAGAGGTCTCACTCGAACCATACGTGCGCGTGACGTTGAGCCCCAGTTCGATCGCCCGGGACAGGAGCTCTGATGGTGTGGCCTGGCCGCCGACCAGGATGCGGTCGAAACGTCTGAGTCCCTCGAGGATGTCGAGATCCTCTCCTGCCGCATCCACCAGGCGCGCGAGCTGGGCCGGAACGAGCGAGGTGAACCGCAGTTCGGCATCCATGAGCACGGACGCAGCGGTGAACTCGCTCGGATCGAAGTGACCGGTCGACAGCGACACGGGCTCGGTGCCGGCGGCCAGCGAGCGCACGAGCACGTTAATTCCGGCAATGTAATTTGTCGGCACGGCGAGCAGCCATTGCCCGGGGCCGCCCAGCGCGGATTCGGATGCCGCGGCGCCCGCCAGCACAGCATCGGCGCTCAGCGCCACCCGTTTCGGGCGCCCGGTGGAGCCGCTCGTCTCCACGACGAGGACGATCCGCTGATCGAC
>JAYTEZ010000230.1:0-1759 GCA_043734805.1 Microbacteriaceae bacterium | reverse complement strand
CGGCGCACACCGGCAACGGCCATTATGGGCGTCCACGGGCGTCAAAGATCCCTCAATCCTCGACACCACGTACGTCGTCGAACTCGTCGCCCCCGAGGTCGTTAACACGATGCCGGAAAGAACCCTCGAAGCTACATTCGGACACGGTCTGATCCGCGGCAACACCATCGCAGGGACCTACGCCGCGGCACGGGCGGTGCTTGACGCGATTGCCGCACAGGGGGTCTCCTACGATGACGCGACCGCAACGCTCGAGGAGGAAGGGATCGAAAAATTTGTCATTTCCTGGAACGATCTACTCGACACGGTCCGAGAAGCGATGGCGGCGGCGCGGTAGGCCAGAGCTGACCACGCCAGCCGACCGCCCCGCCAACGTGGCGGCACCTCAACCCCGACCAGCGACACATTCGTTCGCCTGAACTGACGAAACGTGCACTGACTAAGCCTGCACTGACTAAGCCTGCACTGCCGAAACGTGCACGACCAGATTTCGCTCCGTTGAGTTAGTCGTTCCGAGTTAGTCGTCGCTGCCCGACCTGGACTGGCCGTCGCGAGAGCCCTTGTCACCGCTCTGATCATCCGAAGGCTCGGGGGCCTTGGTGTGAGTCTCGGTGGAATCCGAGTCCTCGCTCTCGTGCGAAGGCGTCGGGGTGACTCCAACCGGTGCATCCGTGGAATCGTCGTTTGCGTCCGTCGAGGTGTCGTCGCTCAACTTCGATGGGGTCGAAGGGACCGGGGTGTTTGAAGGAACGAGCACTTCCGTTCCCTGTCCCGTGACTCCCTGCGTGACCGAGGCGAGCGTGCCGGAGTTGACCGCCATGGCCGCACCCGCGGTGCCGAACACTCCGAGGACTGACAGGACGATGATCGCTTGTGATTTCATGCTTCAACGCTACGAATCGCTCGGTAAATACGGGGAAGGCAAAGATCCAAGACTTGTCCAAGATTCCGCGCCGAATGCGCACATTTGCTTCCTGCGTGACGAACGAGGCCAGAATTGACCAATGCGCGTGCTGGTAGTCGAGGATGACGCGGCAGTCGCCGATGGGATCGTTGATGGGCTGGCTCACGCGAACTTCGAGACCCTCCACGTGGACAGCGGATCCGGTTGCCTGGACGCGATGCCTCTCTTCCAGCCGGATATCGTTCTGCTCGACCTGGGGTTGCCCGACATGGATGGAACGGACATCTGCCGTGCAATCCGCCGCCAGTCACAGACTCCGATCATCATCGTGAGCGCTCGCGACGATGAGATCGACCGCGTGGTCGCGCTGGAGATGGGGGCGGACGACTATGTCGTCAAGCCGTTCGGGATGCGGGAACTTGTCGCGCGCATCCGAGCGGTCACCCGCCGCACGGGCATCTCGGAATCAGAATCGACGGCGCCCATCCGGAAGTTCGGATCCCTCGTGATCGATACCCGTGCCCAGCGCGTGCTGCTCGACGACGTGGAGGTCTACCTGACCCCCAAGGAGTTCGAGCTCCTGGTCTATCTCTCGCAGGATGCCGGCGCCGTGTTCCGTCGATCGGAAATCCTGCACGACATCTGGGACACCAACTGGTATGGCACCACCAAAACGCTCGATGTGCATATCGCGGCAATCCGAAAGAAGTTGGGCAATCCGGGCTGGATCGAATCGGTTCGCGGTGTGGGGTTTCGATTCGGCCTCAGTCGATGAAGTGGCGGTTCATGGCAGCCCTCATGGCCGTCACCCTGCTCGTGCTGCTCGTGCAGGACATTCCGCTGAGCACCTACCTG
>JAYTEZ010000229.1:0-4610 GCA_043734805.1 Microbacteriaceae bacterium | reverse complement strand
CAAGCCGCAGGTCGTTCCCAAAACGCAGGACATTCACCACCAACGCATCGAAAACGCTTCCATTCGTGCTTTTCGTGGTGAATGTCCTGCGTTTTGGGTTGCGGGGGTAGCGGGGTTGCGGGGGTAGTGGGGGTAGCGCAGGGAGCGAAGGGCCGGTCAGGCGAAGAGCGCACCGATTTGCTCGGCGAGCTCGTCGTCCAGGTCGAGACTGAGCGCCTCGGTCACCGCATCCCACTGCTCGGTTCGCCGCGGCGACACGATCGTCGCGGTGACGAGCGGATGCCAGCGCAGCCAGGCGAGCGCCAGCCCGGCAATGCTCACCTCGCGTTCGCACGCGATGTCCTCAAGAGAGGCAACGCTGGCCAGGTTCTCGAGGGTGAATGAGGAGGCATACATCGCCGGAGCGAGAGCGAGTCGACTTCCGGTCGCGGGCTCCGGCAGTACCTCAAGATCGAGCCCGACGGAGCGATCGAGCCCGAGGAAGCGGTCGGAGAGCATTCCTCCGGCCAGCGGGGAGTACGCCGTAAACCCGACACCCTCGCCGGCGAGCAGCGGTAGCAGGTCGCGCGCGTCGGCACGAGAGACGAGGCTGAATTCGTTCTGCACCCAGCCAGGGCGGGGAAGGCCTGCACGGTCGGCGGCGAGCAGCCAGGCCTCGACCTCGCGAACCGACAGGTTGGAGCATCCGAATGCCCTGATCTGCTCGGTGTCGATCGCGGCGGCGAAGGCGGTGAGCGTCTCTTCGAGCGGGGTCGACGGGTCCACAGCGTGCGTCAGGTACAGGTCGACGGTGCCGAGCCGCGTGCGGCTGAGTGCGAGCTGGCGGGCGATGTGGTCAGCGGAGAGGGAGATGGTCTCCTGGCCGCGCTCGACGACGTTGCCGACCTTGGTGGAGACGAGCACATCGTCCCGTTCGCGTTCCTCGCGCCAGCGTCCTATAACGCGTTCGCTCTCACCGCCGGCGAAACTGTTGGCCGTGTCGAGCACGCGGATGCCGACCTCATACGCCTCATCGAGCCGCTCGAGCGCCTCATCGGTCGCCATCCCCAGGCCGATGCGCGATGGGGCGGACCCGATTCCACCGATCGCAGCACCGCCGAAGAAGAACTCGCTCACGCGAATCCCGGTGCGCCCCAGGTCGACCTCTGTCATGTCTGCAGCTTAAACTGTTATCACCATGGCCACCTTCGGAAATCTCACTGACCGCCTAGCGGAAACCTTCAAAAATCTTCGCGGCAAGGGCAAGCTGAGTGCTGCGGATGTCGACGGTACAGTTCGCGAGATTCGTCGCGCCTTGCTCGACGCCGATGTCGCGCTCGAGGTCGTCAAGGACTTCACCGGTCGCGTGCGCGAACGGGCGCTCGGCGACGAGGTGTCGAAGGCACTGAACCCCGCCCAACAGGTCGTGCAGATCGTCAACGACGAACTCGTGACGATCCTCGGCGGCCAATTAAACAATGCTCAGACCAGGCGCATTCAGTTCGCCAAGACACCGCCGACCGTCATCATGCTCGCCGGGCTCCAGGGTGCGGGGAAGACGACCCTCGCCGGCAAGCTCGCGAAGTGGCTGGCCGGCCAGAACCACACCCCGCTCCTCGTCGCCGCCGACCTCCAGCGACCGAACGCGGTCACCCAGCTCAAGGTCGTCGGCGAGCAGGCGGGCGTTCCGGTCTATGCGCCGGAGCCGGGCAACGTTGGGGCCGAGGACGCGACCCCGTCGAGAGGGCTCTTCGGTGGCAGCGGCGGCAACAGCGGAAACCCGGTCAAGGTCGCGAAAGACGCGATCAAGTTCGCCAAAGACAAACAGTACGACATCGTGATCGTCGACACGGCCGGCCGCCTCGGCGTCGACACGGAGCTGATGAAGCAGGCCTCGGACATCCGTAAGGCGATCGACCCGGACGAGGTCTTTTTCGTCATCGACGCGATGATCGGCCAGGATGCCGTTGCCACGGCAAAGGCCTTCCAGGAGGGGGTCGACTTCACCGCCGTCGTGCTCACCAAGCTCGACGGTGATGCGCGCGGAGGGGCGGCGCTCTCCGTGGCATCCGTCACCGGGCGTCCGATCATCTTTGCCTCGACCGGTGAGGGACTCGACGACTTCGAGCCGTTTTATCCGGATCGGATGGCGAGCCGGATACTGGATCTCGGTGACATCCTCACCCTCATCGAGCAGGCGCAGAAGACCTTCGATGAGGACGAGTCGCGTAAGGTCGCCGAGAAGTTTCTGACCGACACGTTCACGCTCGAAGACTTTCTCAGCCAGATGCAACAGCTCAAGAACATGGGCTCGATCAAGAACATGCTCGGCATGCTGCCGGGGGCTAAGGGCATGCGGCAACAGCTCGATAACTTCGACGAGTCGGAGATCACGCGCACCGAGGCGATCATCCAGTCGATGACCATCGGGGAGCGACGCCAGCCCAAGGTGCTCAACGGATCGCGTCGTGTGCGCATTGCCCGCGGCTCGGGCACCACCGTCACCGAGGTGAACGCGCTCGTAAATCGTTTCGGGCAGGCCGCCAAGATGATGAAGACCGTGGCGAAGGGCGGCATGCCACAGGTTCCGGGTATGGGGCCGATCCCGGGTGCCAAGTTCGGCGCGTCGAAAAAAGTGCAGCCGAAAAAAGGCTCGAAGTCCGGCAATCCTGCCAGGCGGGCGGCCGAAAATGCCGCGCTCGCCTCGGGAACTAAGCCGACGACCAGCCCAGCCGGGTCCGGCTTCGGGCTCGGCGGCGCTGGCAAGACCGCGCCGAGCGAGGAAGAGCTCTCGAGTCTGCAGAAGTTTCTCGGCCGTTAGGGCTCGGGTATCGTCAGCTCCAGCCGCACTAGATGCGGATCTGCCCCTCGCGAAACGCGATCTGGATCGCGGCAGAAAGGGCAAGCTGGCCGGCCGCGGTGGGATGTACGCCATCCCACTGCATCCACTCCGGATGCCCCTGCAGTGGCTGCCCGATGTCGAGGTAGGTCCCGCCCACCTTTTCTACCGCCTGTTGCACCTGCGCGTTGACGTGTGCGAGTTGAGCCGGGACATCGGTGTCGCCCCACACCGTGCTCAGCCCGATGATCCGCGCGTTCGGGAGGGCGCTCCGCAGTTGCGCAATCTCGGTAGTCGTTTCCTCGACGAGCGCCGAGTCGTCGCGACCGAAGTCATTGCTGCTCCCCGAGATGATGACGGTTTCCGGCGTGAGCGCTACCGTGAGCGCGACGAGCCCGGAGAAGGTTTCTGCGCAATCGGAGTCGTCGCCCGGGCTGAGAAAACCGGCGCCATTGCAGGCGAGATTGGTCAGGTTCCAACCATCCTGTGCGGCCACGATCGCCGGCCAGGCCTCGTCGGGCGACACGCCGTTTCCCTTCATGATCGAATCTCCGATTGTCACGACCGTGGGGCTGGCGGACGAAACCGGCGAAGCGGATGTCGCGGCTCTCGGTCCCGTCGCGCACCCCGCAATCGCCAGGGTGACGCAGGCCATCGATGCAATAGCGGTCACTCGAATGCCGGATGAAAAGATCATTGAACGCCAGCGTATCGGGCACAGTTGGATGAATGCAGGGTGCCACGTCCGGGGTTGATCTGCTCGGCATCGACCTGAGGCTTCGACTTACGGCATCGACTTACGGCTTCGACTTACGGCTTCGTCTTACGGCTTCGTCTTACGGCTTCGAGGCGGGAGCGGCGACCATTTAGGCTTGAAGGATGGTCAACCTGAAGAATCCCGTGCGGCTCGGCGTGCAGCTTGCGCCACAGCATTCCACGTACGCCGAGCTCCGCGAGATGGCCGCCAGAATCGAAGATCTCGGTGCGGATATTCTCTTCAACTGGGATCATTTCTTCCCGCTTTCCGGCGAATCGGATGGTCTGCACTTCGAATCCTGGACGCTTCTCGCGGCCTGGGCCGAGCAGACATCCAGAATCGAGCTTGGTGCGCTCGTCAACTGCAACAGCTACCGCAATCCAGACCTGCAGGCGGACATGGCGCGAACCATCGACCACATTAGCGGCGGTCGCTTTATCTTCGGGACCGGTTCCGGCTGGTTCGAGCGTGACTACTCGGAGTACGGCTACTCCTTCGGCACCGCGGGCCAGCGACTGGATGCCCTGGCCGAAGATCTCCCGCGCATCCAGGCGCGCTTCGCGAAGCTCAACCCGGCTCCGGTGCGCAAGATTCCCGTTCTGATCGGTGGCGGAGGCGAGAAGAAGACCCTCAGGATCGTCGCGAAGCACGCCGACATTTGGCACAGCTTCTCCGACGCCCAAACCCTCACCCGCAAACTCGGCATCCTGGCCGACTGGTGCGCCGAGGTTGGTCGCAACATCGACGACATCGAGATTTCTACCGAGTTGCGAAGCAGAAGCGCTGCGGATGCTGACGAACTGTTCGACCTTGGAGCCCGCCTTTTCACGCTGGGAATCTCCGAGCCGGGAAATGACCTGGCGAAGGTGAAGGAGTGGCTTGCGTGGCGGGATTCCAGGAACGGCCAATAGTTGTGCCCACTGTCCAGCCAGCGGCGAGGCTGTCGACATCCGTGGTCATCGCCATCGCGGTGACGGTGCTGGCCTGGGCGAGCGCCTTCATCGTCATCCGCGGTGTCGCCCCGGATTTCGGCGG
>JAYTEZ010000228.1:0-8847 GCA_043734805.1 Microbacteriaceae bacterium | reverse complement strand
CTCACCAGAGTCGAAGGCCACAAGGCGGGCGAGGCAAGCCTGCTCGACGTCGTCGCCGGCGCGATTCAAATCGGGGTCAAGCACCTCAGCGTGTACGCGTTCTCGACCGAAAACTGGAAACGTTCCCCCGACGAGGTTCGCTTTCTCATGGGCTTCAACCGGGACGTGCTGCACAGGCGCCGTGACCAACTCAACGATTGGGGAGTTCGGGTGCGTTGGGCCGGGCGAAAACCTCGGCTCTGGGCATCCGTCATCAACGAACTTCAGTTCGCAGAACGCCTCACGGCAGGCAACAGCACACTCACTCTCACGATGTGCGTGAACTACGGGGGTCGCACCGAGATCGCGGATGCCGTGCGCAGCCTCGTAGAGGAGGTGACGGCGGGCAGGTTGAAGCCGTCCGGCATCACCGAGAAGGCAATCCAGCGCCACCTCTACACGCCGGACCTGCCGGACGTCGACCTCTTCGTGCGCAGCTCCGGCGAGCAGCGCACGAGCAACTTCATGCTGTGGCAGAGCGCGTACGCGGAGCTGGTCTTCCTCGACACGCTGTGGCCGGACTTTACGCGCGAACAGCTCTGGGAGGCCGTCGTGCTCTACGCGCAGCGCACCAGGCGGTTCGGCGGGGCGATCGACGCGCCGTCCGGCTAGGGCGCCGTCCGCCTGGTGCCCGATCCGCCTGGTGCCCGATCCGCCTGGCGCGCGTCAGGGGGAACCATCCGTTTCTCTCTCCTTCCGCTCCCGTCCCCACGGAAATTCAGGAGTTTGGCTTTCGGGAATCCACGCGTCGCGCGTGTTTGCTGGCTCGGCATCTCGACTTGAGAACAAATGGGTACCCGTTTCCTGAATTTTCGAAAGGAGAGGCCGGAAGGAGAGGCCGAAAGGGGGAGGCCGAAAAGGAGAGGTGGGAGGTGCTGTCAATGCCGAGTACTCGCCGAGAGCGGCCCCGCGACCCACGCGTCGACTTCGCGCTGGCTCCGCAATCGAACGATCTGCAGGTGCGGATGTTCGGCGGCTAGCGGCGGAACGCTCGACCGGTACTTGAACCGCGTTCCGATTGCCCAACGCACGATTCCTTCCGGTGCGAGGAACGCGCGCCAGAGCGAACCCTCGGAGTTGCCGTTCCACAACACCACACGCGTTCGGTGCCGACGAATTGTGCGCCGGGTGACCCGGCCGAGCGCAACGGCAACCGGCAGGTCGAGCCAGACCAGAGTGTCCGCACGCTCAAGCAACACGGCTCGCGCTTCACGGTATTGCCATTCCGTGACCCAGCGTGGCTGCCTCGTAAAGTGCTCGACGTCGTCGAGGAACTCCTCGCGCGGCACCCAATTCGGCCCGTGATACAGGGCGTCAATCTCGGTGTACGGATGCCCGGCCAGTTCGGTAATGCAACGGCTGAGGGTCGACTTGCCAACGCCACTCACGCCAGCCACAAGGATGCGCCGTGGCGCGAGCGGGAGGGCATCGACGGATCCAAGCACGGGGTCTAGTCTGCACTGACTAGTCTTGCTACATGGCTGACAGCACCCCCATCAGAACCGGCATCGTCGGCTTCGGACTCTCCGGGAGGGTCTTCCACTCGCCGTTTATCTCGGCCAACCCGCGCTTTTCACTCGACCTGATTTCCACGAGCCACGTCGGGCGCCAGACTGTCGCGAAGTCGCAGCATCCGGGCGTCGAAATCGTCGGGTCACCGGACGAGTTGCTCGAGCGCGAACTCGACCTCGTCGTACTGGCCTCGCCAGCACACGTGCACCTCGAGCAGGGGCTCGCGGCACTCAGCGCGGGCGCGGCTGTCGTCATCGACAAGCCGTTTGCCGTATCCGTCGCCGAAGCTGAGCAGCTAATCGCGGCAGCAGAGAAGGCGCAACGGCCGCTCATCGTGTTCCAGAACCGTCGCTGGGACGGCGACTTTCTCACGGTGCGCAAACTCCTGGCCGAAGGCGCACTTGGCAGGGTTCACCGCTTCGAGTCGACCTTCGAACGCTGGTCGCCAGGACTCCACGATCGCTGGCAGGACACCACGACGATGTCGCAGGGTGCCGGCATCACCTTCGACCTCGGAAGCCACCTCATCGACCAGGCGCTGCAGCTCTTCGGACCGGCAACCGTTGCGAACGCCGAGCTCGCGGTCCTTCGCACGGGCGGGGTGAGTGACGATGAGGCATTCATTTCCCTCCTGCACGACACCGGGGTGCGCTCGCACCTGACGCTCAGCCGATTCGCGGGGCAGAACGGTCCACGATTCCGCGTGCTCGGCTCGCAGTCGGCATACACCGTCTATGGCCTCGACGGCCAGGAGCCGGCACTCAATGCCGGGGCATCGCCGACCGACGAGGATTATGGCATCGAGCCGAAGGACAAGTGGGGTCTCCTCGGCATCATCGGATCGACGGATGTCCCACTCCGCCAGGTGCCGACCGAGCGCGGCGACTACCCGGCCTTCTATGCCGGCGTCGCGGCGGCGATCCGCGACGGCGCGCCCGTTCCGGTCGACCCGCGTGACGCCCTCGAAACGCTGAGGATCATCGAGCGCGTGCACGAACTCTCCGGCAGCTGAAACCTTACGAGCAGTTCGACAGCGGCGAGGCCGGTCACACGGCACTGAGCCCCCAGTCGCCACCCTTGAGCTTGTGCAGCAGCGAACTCGTGGCCGCGAGGCTCGGTACGCGACGGGCGCCATCATTGGCGAGCAGGTGGATGCTGCGTATGCTCGGCGGGGTGTACGGCCTGATGGCCGCTCCGGCTGGCAGTGTCGCGGTTGCGAGAGCCAGGCGGGGGAGCATCGCCACCCCGAGTCCGCTCGCCACCATGTTGAGCACCGCGCTCGCGTTGTCCGTCTCGAAGGCGATCGCGGGGGTGAAGCCAGCCAGCTCGCACACCGCAAGAAGGTGGCCGCGGCAGCGCGGGCATCCGGCGATCCAGCGCTCGTCGGCGAGGGCTGCGACATCGATAATCGTCTGGTTTGCGAGGGGATGATCGGCGGGCAGCACGACGACCATCTCCTCGGTGAAGAGCGTCTCCATTCCGAGACCATTCGCGCTGTCGCGATGCGGGTCGAAGCGATCGCCAGGGTAGCTGAAGGTGATTGCGAGGTCGATGCTGCCTTCGCGCAGCATGGCGACGGCCTCGGGCGGCTGTGCCTCGATGTAGTTGACCTGGATACCGGGGTGTTTTCTCACCATGGCCGCAAGCAGTCGCGGCACAATCGTTGATGACGCGGTGGGAAATGCCGCGAGGCGAACGGTACCCGTTCGGAGTCCGGCGAGGTCGGCGAGGTCTCCGGAAGCGGCATCAAGGGCGGAAGCGATGGTCAGGGCATGGCGAGCGAGAACCTGACCGGCCTCGGTGAGTCGTACCGATCGTCCGACCCGGGTGACAAGCGGCAGGCTCAGCCGCGCTTCGGTGCGCTGCAAGTGCTGGCTCACCGCGGGCTGGCTGTAGCCGAGCATCCGCGCTGCACCGGTGATGGTGCCGGTGTCGGCGATTGCCCGAACGATGCGAATCGACTGGAGGTCCAGTTGCGGGTCGATCTCGATGGCCATAAGCCCATGTTATGGGTTTCATCCGAAGTATGCCCTTGTCGCATGAGTGTGGTGGGATCATGCTGGGGGGATGACGAGCGCAGCAGCGGCCACAAGCCACATGATCTCTCCGGCCCTCCAGACGGCCATCGACAGCTATGAAGCGCCGCGGGGTTTCCTTGCGGTGGCCTCGATCGGCCTCCCGACGCGGGAGACGGTTGCCGCGCAGAAAGCCGACCTCGACCTGTGGTCGGCAGCCCGCCGCGATCCGATGGACTACGACGGTGTGATCGCGCGCACTCGCGGCCACTACGCAACCCTGGTCGGCATGTCGTCGGATCGAATCGCGATGGGCTCGCAAACCTCGGTGCTCACGAGCGTTGTGGCGGCGGCAGTTCCCGATGGTGCCGAGGTGCTGAGTGTTGACGGCGATTTCAGCTCGATCGTGTTCCCATTTCTGCAGCGGCCGGGCATCCGGGTGCGCACCGTCGCGCTGTCGGAGCTGGCCGGGTCGATCGGAGACAATACCTGGTTGGTCGTCTTTTCGCACGTGCAGTCCTCGACGGGCGTTGTGGCGGATGTCGCTGCGATCCTCGCGTCCGCCGCGCGCCACAAGAGCTTTACCCTCTGCGACACGACGCAGTCCGCTGGCGTGCATCCGGTAAACGCCGCGCTCTTCGACGCGACCGTCTGCCACACCTACAAGTGGCTGTGCGCGCCGCGCGGTGTCGCCTTCCTCACGCTGAGCGAGCGATTCGAGCGAGAGCTGACGCCCGTACAGGCTGGCTGGTACGCCGGCGACCAGGTCTGGAAGTCGTGCTACGGACCGACCATGGAGCTCGCCGCCGACGCCCGGCGATTCGACGTCTCACCGGCCTGGCCCGCCTGGATCGGAGCAGAGCCGGCCATCCGGATGTTCTCCGAACTCGACATCGACGAGGTCTGGGCCCTCGGCAGCGGGCTCGGCGACGCGCTCTGTGACGGCCTCGGGATCGAGCGGCAGCACCAGGCGATCGTGACCTGGGCGGATCCCGACGGCCACGACCTCAAAAAACTGGTGGCCGCGGGAATCACGGCCTCGGGTCGCGCTGGCCGCCTTCGCGCCGCGTTTCACCTGTGGAATGATGAGACGGATGTTGCGGCGGTGGTGAAGGCGCTGCGCTGAAGCCCTACCCCCGCCTACCCACACTCCTCGCAGGGTCAGGGCACTTCCGTCGCCGCCCAACTCCCCAGTTGTGTTTCGGAAATTCAGGAATTCGCGCAGCTGCATCGTCGAAAAGTCGCGCGAACTCGGACCTCTGGATCCCCGTTGGCGTCAGACTCCTGAATTTCCGTGATGGAGCGAGAGAGTTCCGCCCGCACCGATCCAACCGTGGTCGCCCGTTAGACTCTGAACTGCTCATCGACCGCGCATCCAGCACGGCTGACCTTTGGAGTTCCTCGTGGCAAACGCCTCCCCAATCGACCCCGTTATCAATCTGGCCAAGCGTCGCGGATTTGTTTTCCAATCCGGCGAGATATACGGCGGCTCGCGCTCGGCGTGGGACTACGGTCCGCTCGGAACAGCGCTCAAGGAGAACATCAAGCGCCAGTGGTGGCAGTTCATGGTGCAGGGCCGCGAGGACATCGTGGGCATCGATTCCGCGGTCATCCTGCCCCGCCGCGTCTGGGAGGTATCCGGCCACGTCGACGTGTTCAGCGATCCACTCGTCGAGTCGCTGCACACCCACAAGCGTTACCGTGCCGACCATCTGATCGAGGCCTACGAGGAGAAGCACGGTCATCCGCCGGTCAACGGCCTTGCGGACATCAAGGACCCTGACACCGGCCAGCCCGGCTCCTGGACCGAGCCGCAGAACTTCTCCGGGATGCTCAAGACGTTCCTCGGTCCTGTCGATAACGAAGAGGGGCTGCATTATCTGCGCCCCGAGACCGCGCAGGGCATTTTTACTAATTTCGCGAACGTGCTCGGTTCGTCCCGCATGAAGCCCCCGTTCGGCATCGCGCAGATCGGCAAGTCTTTCCGCAACGAGATCACTCCAGGCAACTTCATCTTTCGCACGCGCGAGTTCGAGCAGATGGAGATGGAATTCTTCGTCGAACCGGGCACGGATGACGAGTGGTTCCAGTACTGGATCGACGCGTGCGAGGAGTGGTATACGGATCTCGGAATTGATCCGGCCAACCTCCGTCGGTATGAGCATCCGAAAGATAAGTTGTCGCACTACTCGAAGCGCACGATCGACCTCGAGTATCGATTCCGCTTTGCAGGCAGCGAGTGGGGCGAACTCATGGGCGTCGCCAACCGCACCGACTTCGACCTCAAGACGCACTCTGAGGGCTCCGGTGTCGATCTCTCGTACTTCGACCAGACCAAGAACGAGCGCTGGATCCCGTTTGTGATCGAGCCCGCGTTCGGTCTAACCCGCGCGCTCATGGCGTTTCTCGTCGATGCTTATTACGAGGATGAGGCCCCCAACACGAAGGGCGGCGTCGACAAGCGCACGGTGTTGCGCCTCGATCGTCGGCTCTCGCCGATCAAGGTCGCGGTTCTTCCGCTGTCGCGCAACGAGCAACTATCGCCCGTGGCTCGCTCGCTCGCGGCGGACCTGCGCAACACCTGGAACATCGACTTCGATGACGCAGGAGCCATCGGTAGGCGCTACCGTCGTCAGGACGAAATCGGCACCCCGTTCTGCATCACGGTGGACTTCGACACCCTCGAAGACAATGCCGTGACAGTACGCGAACGCGATTCGATGGCGCAGGAGCGGATTTCGCTCGACCGTGTGCGTGGCTACCTCGCGGAGCAGCTTCTCGGCGCGTAGTCGCGCCGCTCCGCCCTGGCAGTCCCAACCGCCCCGCCGCAGGGGGCCAGCGTTGGGAGGCCCGCAACCCCGCGCAACCCCGCGCCCGTCCGCTCGGTCAACGCCGCCCAATTTCGCAAATTCAGGACTTCGGCCGTGCAGCGTCTGGTGCAAGTCCGATGGCGCTTGACTCTAACGGCCGTGGACGTGCCGAAGTCCTGAATTTCCGAGGAGCGAACCGGTTTACTGGTCGTCCACAAGCCCATGTCATACCGCCCAACGCACAGATGACGCACGACGCCCCACCAAGCGAAGCGCTCGCCCGACGATTAACCTGTGCACGATATCGCAGCTATCGTCGATTCGCTCGGCGGCATCACTCAGAAAAAGCAACTCGTTGCGAGGGGCGCCCGCGACCTCGACCTGACCCGCGCGGTGCGCGACGGCGCTGTGACCAGGGCCAGACAAGGCTGGTACACGACGCTTCCCGAGTCGGATAGGAGGGTGCGCGCAATCCGGGTCGGCGGCAGGCTGACCGGCATCTCGGCCGTGATCCAGGCTGGCGGTTGGGTTTTGGGCGAGCATCCGCTGCATGTGTCAGTGCCCGCGAACGCCGCTCGTCTTCGTTCGCAAGAAAATCGCCGAGTGCGATTTGACACCTCGAAACCCGGCGGTGTGGTTCTCCACTGGGACGCCATCGAGGTCGGCGAAAGGGGAACCGTTTCCTCCGTCGGACTGAGCGATGCACTCTATCGGGTTGTACTCAACGAGAGCCTCGAAACGGCCGTAGCCGCGCTTGACTGGGCATTGAGAACCCAAGCGCTCGATCAGATCGATTTTGAACAGCTGTTGCTGCGGCTTCCGCAGGATTGCCGACCAATTGGCAACTGGGTGGATGGGGCATGCGACAGCCTGCCGGAGAGCCTCGTCCGCACACGACTGCGGCTCCGTGGCCACGTCGTTGTGTCTCAGGTCACTCGCGGCGACGCGAAGCACATTGATCTCGTGGTCGATGACTGTGTCGCAGTCGAGGCAGATGGAGAGGAGCATCACGCCCATCGATTTGATCACGACCGACGCAAGGACATCCACATCACGATCGAACGGTTGCACGTGATTCGACCGACCGCCCTGATGATTTTCTATGAGTGGGACCTGGTGCTACTCGCGATAGAGACGGCCATCTCAGAGCGCCGCCCCGACCGTGCAATCGGAAATTCAGGATATGACCCGAGCCGTCGGTTGAATAATCCCGGATTTTTGCCCCGGCCACAGAAGCGCCGCCGCCCAAATCCTGAATTTCCGAAACCACGAAGGCGACGCTGAGTCGCTGCCATGCCCGACGGGGAATATGAGGGATGCCAGCACGTTGGAATAGGGGTGAGCGATGCAATTAAGGTAGACATCTGGTCCGACGTGCAGTGCCCGTGGTGTTACATCGGCAAACGTAAATTCGAGGCCGGCGTAAAGGAGTTCGACGGGGACGTCGAGGTCGAATACCATTCCTTCGAACTTGCTCCCGACACCCCGGTTGACTTCGACGGAACGCCGATCGATTACCTGAGCCAGCGTAAAAGCATGCCTGTCGACCAGGTGGAGCAGCTGATCGCCCGCGTGACCGAGATTGCGGCGACCGTCGGACTCGACTATGACTACGATCACGTACACCAGACCAACACAATCAAGGCTCATGAGCTCCTTCTTTTTGCCAAGTCCAGGGGCCGCCAGCTCGACATGAAGGAGCGCCTACTCAAGGCTTACTTCGTTGACGGTCGCCATGTCGGACGCATCGAGGATCTCGCCGACCTTGCCGCCGAGATCGGCCTCGACCGCGCTGACGTGATCCGCGCACTTGAATCGAATGAGTATCTGGCCCACGTCAAGGCGGATGTCGCCCTCGCGACTGACTACGGCATCCAGGGCGTGCCATTTTTCGTGATCGACGGCAAATACGGGGTGTCCGGCGCGCAGGAAGCCGAGGTGTTTACTAACCTGCTCACACAGGTGCGAAGCGGAAGAGAGGCTATTCAGTGACGGATGCCGGACCCATGCCACTCACAATCGTCGGCGACCCAAATGCGGCGACCTGCGATGGCGATTTCTGCATCATCCCGGATCATCACGAACAGGCGGTCGTGAACCGCCGACTCGACGAGGACGCGGTCTAGCCGCGCCCACGGCGTCCGCTGAACGTGCAAGTGGGGCAGCGGCCCCCTTGCCCGGGACGGCCTGGTTGTGGTGTGGGGATATCCGCCGAACCGCCGTATGTCGACGATCGCCCCCTGATTTCAACCTCAGCGTTGTCGCGAGCAGTCCCACGGAGGTCGGTGCGCTTGAAAGTGCGACACATTCGGCAGCTATCCCGCGTGCCGAGCACTGGAAACTGATCCTCGCGTCATAGTCATCCTCATCGTTTTCGAGGGTGGTGACCGCCGGGCAGAACCCGTCCGGAGATTGCATTGCCTCTATGCGGACTTCGCTATCGTGAGAGCCCCATAATCCGATTGCGGCTC
>JAYTEZ010000227.1:0-3979 GCA_043734805.1 Microbacteriaceae bacterium | reverse complement strand
TCCGCGCTGGCCGATAACGTCATAGCGTCCCGCGTAGGAACGGCTGGGCACGCCCGCACTCGGGTCAAGGCCGATGTCCTCGGGAATCTGCAGGCGGATGACGTCGAATCCGGATGAGGACAGCTCGGCCGCGAGGACTTCCTGCGCACCGCTTTCCTGACCGACAGTGCTCGGCTCCGACACGAGGCGCTCGAGCAGGTCGAAGGCGCGAGGTGCCGCAGCCAGGACTGCTCGATCGAGGTCATCCACGAAACGAATCTCCAAACAGTTAAAGAACCATTCATTGTTTGTTTAGAGGAGATTAGCGTGGCAATGCACGTGAGGGGAATACGTGGATGCAACGAAAATGGTCACCGCACCGTGCCGTGACCTTGTTCAATCGGGCCGTGCGCTGCCAGCCGACCTGTCCCATCGTCGCAACGAAGGAGACCGGATGTCGTGGCGGAAGCCATACGCTGAGTGGATGCAACCCCCGAACCCACGCCCAGCTCCGTGAGCATCGGTTCAACAAGGAAACCTCGACTCTCGCGCGACGTCGTCGTTCTGGGCGTGATTGCGTTTTTCGTGATGGTGGGTTTCGGCGTTGTCGTGCCGGTGCTGCCCGTTTACGTGCGCAGCTTCGGCGTCGGATACGCCGAGGTCGGTGCGGTCGTGTCCGCGTTCGCGCTGATGCGCTTTGTCGCCAGCCCGTTCTGTGGTCGACTCATCGACTGGGCGGGTGAACGCACGATTTTGTCCCTCGGGATCGGGATTGTCGCGATCTCCAGCGGACTGGTCGGCGTTGCCCAGAATTATCCGCAGCTTCTTCTTCTGCGCGGTGTGGGCGGTATCGGTTCGGCGATGTTTACTGTTTCGGCCATGACGCTCCTGATCGGCTCGACGTCGACGTCCATGCGCGCCCGTTCGATCGGCTTTTACCAGGGTGGGTTTCTCATCGGCGGAATGACCGGTCCTGCCCTTGGCGGACTCCTGTCGACAATCTCGCTCACCGCGCCGTTCTTCTTCTACGCCGCGACGCTCGCTGTGGCCGGCGTCATCGGCCTGGTATTGCTTCGCCCGAGAACACGCGTTGCTACGGAGGAGTTCGGCGAAACCGTGCCCCGCACACCGTTTCGTACAGTGCTTCGGGATCGCCGTTTCCGCGCTGCATGCCTCGCCAATTTTGCACAAGGCTGGACATCATTTGGCGTCCGCAATGCGCTCATTCCGGTGCTCATCGTTGAGGTGTTGAAGGGCCCAAGTTCCTGGACGGGCGTCGCATTCGCCTTTGCGGCCGTCGCTCAGACTCTGGCACTGGCACCGGCGGCCCGATTTATCGACACGGTCGGCCGTAAGCCGGCGATAGTCGGATCGTTCGCTCTGGCCGCCGTCACCGTCCTCGCCATCCCCTTCGCCACCAACTTCTGGGTGCTCACCGCTCTCCTCTGCCTCTACGGCGTTGCGGCGGCATTCATGGGCACGGCTCCCGCAGCAGTGGTGGGAGATGTGGCCGGATCGCATGGCGGACGCCCCGTGGCGGTGTTCTCGATGTTCTCTGACTTCGGAGCAATCATCGGCCCGCTCGCCGCCGGTTTGCTCGCCGACACGGTCTCCTATCCGGTCGCGTTTGCGGTGGGCGCGCTGCTCTTCCTGGTCGCGTCCGGCTACGCGCTCCGGATGCCCGGCAGGTCGTCTGCGCACCCGGCGGGCGGGCGTTAGTGCCTGGTCACACAACGACCCGGCGGCTTAGCGAGCGACCCCATCCGTGCCGGCAATGCAGCCCTGTGATCAGGCACGCCCCCTGAATACCTGCACCAGCTGGTCAACGGTCGGCGTCCCGGCGAATCCGGTGTCGGTTCGATAGACGCGGCACGCCAGATCCACGATCTGCCCGTCGGTCGGGAACGCATCGACCCCGTCGACCAGGATCGTCGGCGAGCCGGCGAAGGGAACCTGTGCGGCCTCTTCGCTGCTGGACAGAAGTCGGTAGTCGATGGTCACCGCCGGCAGCTCCGCCCGCTCCAGAGCCGCCCGTACGCGTTGCCCAGCCTCGAACCAATTCGGGCATTCCTCGATGTGCAGAATTTCTATCTTCATAGGACTATTCTCGCCCCCTCGAGCGCGCTACGGCCGCTCGATTCCGGGCCAGGCGGTCAGAGCCGAAGGTATGCCAAGCCGGCCAACTGGTTCTCGGCGTGTGGCCTTGACCGCGTTCGGTGGATACCTTGTAACCGAGGATGTTCGTTGTGGGAAGTCAATGCCCAACACGCTCGGAAATTCCAGAAAGAAGTATACGAATGAGTACCCACGCCGTGTTCAACCAGGCGCCGCCGCGGGGGGACGTCGACGAGTTTGCCGCGAACACTCCCCTCGTTGAGGGCATCGTTCGCGACGCCGCGTGGGCGTTGCCGGAACTCGGCGAGGTCGGACGGCTCGTCGGAACGGAGCAATTCCAGCACGACGCCGAACTCGCCAACACGATCGAGCCCGTGCTGCATACCCATGACCGCTACGGCAACCGTATCGACGAGGTCGAGTATCACCCGTCGTATCACCGCATCATCGCCGCGGCGATCGCGCACGGTGCGCACACCTCCGCCTGGGCGGACCCCAAACCCGGCGCGAACGTCGCACGGGCCGCGACCTTCATGCTCTTTGCGCAGATCGAGCCCGGGCATGCCTGCCCCGTCTCGATGACGCACTCGGCGGTGCCCTCCCTCGCCGCCGCACCGGCCCTTGTGGGTCGCTGGATGCCGCGCCTGCTCAGCCGCAGCTATGACCCCGAGCTCCGCGCGGACAAGACCTCGGCGATCTTCGGGATGGCGATGACGGAGAAGCAGGGTGGCTCGGATGTGCGTGCGAACACCACGACGGCAACGCCGATCGGCGAGGGCGTGTACTCGCTGACCGGACACAAGTGGTTCTGCAGCGCCCCCATGTCCGACGGTTTCCTGACCCTCGCTCAGGAGCCATCCGGCCTCAGCTGCTTCCTCGTGCCTCGCGTGCTGGAGGACGGCACGCGCAACGTGTTCCGTATCCAGCGGTTGAAAGACAAACTCGGCAACCGCTCCAACGCCTCAGGCGAGATCGAGTACGACGGGACGATCGGTTTCCCCGTTGGCGAGGAGGGCCGTGGCGTGCGCACCATCATCGAGATGGTCTCGCGCACCCGCCTCGACTGTGTTTTCGGAACCGCGGCCGGGATGCGCCAGTCCGTCGCCGAGGCGCTCTGGCACGTGCGACACCGTAGTGCGTTCGGCGCCCTGCTCGTCGACCAGCCAGCGATGACGGCGGTGGTCGCAGATCTCGCCCTCGAGTCGGAGGCCGCGACGGCGACCGCCCTCCGGCTCGCCCGCGCGCACGACGATGCGTCCGGCGGCGCGTCCGGCGGCGCGTCCGGCGCTGAGGTTGCCTTCCGGAGGCTCGCCACCGCGGTTTCCAAGTACTGGATCTGCAAGCGCGGCCCCGGCCACGCCTATGAAGCGCTCGAGTGCCTCGGCGGAAACGGTTACACCGAAGCATTCCCGCTCGCCCGCCGCTACCGCGAGCAGCCGGTCCTGGCCGTCTGGGAGGGGTCAGGCAACGTCATCGCGCTCGACGTGCTGCGCGCGATCGCACGCGAACCCGAGAGCTTTGACGCCTTCGACGCCGAGGTCGCGCTGGCGTCGGGCCTGCATCCGCTGTTCGACGCGCACCTCGAGGCGACCAGGCGCCTCGCGCGCGAAGTTGCCGCCGCGGATGAATCGGGAGCCGCAGCATCCGCCCGCCGCCTCGTCGCCCGGCTCGCGCTCGCGCTGCAGGCCTCGTTGCTTCTGCGGTACTCCCCCGCGACTGTCGCCGAGGCATTCGTCTCCTCGCGCCTCGGCGACGCTCGCGGGCAGTTCTACGGTGAGCTGCCCAAGGGAACAGACCTCGCGGCGATCCTCGAGCGGCACTGAGAGCGGCGCCGAGGGCGGCGAGATCAGCTAGACGTCGCTCGACTCCTGCCACAGGTTGATCC
>JAYTEZ010000226.1:0-6063 GCA_043734805.1 Microbacteriaceae bacterium | reverse complement strand
TCGGAATTTCACCGAGTCAGCCGCTGCCTGACTTTCGAAAGGTGGCGGGTCGCGGACTATCACCGCCGGTTCGGACTTTCACCGACCCCGGAGCACGTTCTTACTGCTTACGAGTCTAGTCAACGCGCGCGGGCACCAGCTATTCCCCGCTGCCTACGCGGCGTCACCCGCTGCGGCCCGTGGCTGCAGTCCGGCCCTGCCCCATCTCCACGCGCACCCCCTGCGGTTGAGACATAACGATGCCGCGAGACCCCGTAAAACTGCCACTTTCCCGAGGCCAGCCACCACAAACTCGTACAGACGGGTCATCGAGCGCCGCGGATGGGTGCCGACACGGGAGTTGTGGTCACTTCCGCGCGCAGTAACGTCTCGGGATCCTGCTGGCACTTGATGTCTCAGGACGTCGCTGACCATGTGGGGGTTTCGGCTTTGGCGGTTTGTTGAGTTGCGAGGAAGCCACGTGGTTTGCCGTTGCCGATGTAGGTTCCGGGAGCCGCTTTAGCGTGCGTGGCGGGCCGGGCGGCGAGCCACCGGGCGAGCGTTGAGTGGCCGCGTTCGTTTTTGCCTTGGGTTTGCGGGTGCGCGACGGAGGAGCTGATGGCCTGCACGGCGAGGCTGCGCATCAGAGCGGTCAGCTCCCCGACCCAGCCGCGGCGGATGGGGTTCAACGCGGTCCCATTGTCGGTCAGGAGCCGTTGCGGGACGCCGTGGCGGGCCATGCCGATTGTGATGACCCGCCACGGCGTCCTCGGCGTTCTCGGAGCGGGCTGCGAGGGACGCGATCTGCAGTCGGGCGTGATCGTCGTTGAGTTGGAAGATCGCGACGACGGTGCCACCGGCGAGGGGGTAATCGGTCGCGTCGAGCTGCCACATCTCATTCTGGGCGGCGTATTCGAAGCGGATGAAGGTGCCTTTCGGACGCTTCTTCGGTTGCGGTGTCACGACCCCGGGTGAAGATCCTGGCCAGCGTCGCCCGTGACGGGGCGTCGATCCCGAGCTTCTCAAGTTCGTACTTCACCGAGATCGGGCCGTTGTCCCACCCCTCGTTGGCGAGTCGGACGCGAGCGGCGAGAGCCAGGCGTTCGATCAGGGCCGACACCTTCGCGGGGGATGTTTTCGGTCGACTCGACCGGGCCACGAGTGCGTAGGGGAGACCCGTCTGGGCAATGTGTTTCCGGGTGGCGTAGCACCACTCCCCGGACACGTTGTGTTCGCGGCAGAATCGACTCACCGCAACCCGGGGCGCGTCGTCGGGCCACGACGCGATGGTGAGGCGGAGGTCGGTACGGGAAGGGTCATGAGTCATCCCCCGATCGTCCGGGCCCCCCAGCCCACCCCGGCATCACGAAGTGTCAGCAAGGTCCTGAGCCCGAACTGTCAGCACGGTCCCGAGACAGAAGTGTCAGATTGTCAACGAGACTTCACAGTGCACGAAATGCAGGAGTCGGTCGAGTGACTCACGGCTCACGGAATATGGCATATGGCGCACGGCTCACTGCTGACTGCATTTGGCGCACGACACACGACGGTACCAGTCAGCGCGAAGGGGCGAGCAGCGCGGGGAGGCCGGCCAGGGAGCCGATGACCAAAACTCCGGATGCCCGCGCCGCCTCGAACTCGTCATCCGTCGCATCATTACCGCGGTTGAGCCAGACACCCGTGAGCCCGGCGTCGGCCGCTCCGATCGCATCGGTGCGCAACCGGTCCCCGACGTAGATCGCATCGGCAGGGGACACCTCGAACCGCACACACGCGTACTCGAAAATGCGCGGGTCCGGCTTGGCGAAACCGAGTTCTCCCGAGGCGATGACATGTTCGACGCGTGACGACAGGCCGACACGATCGATCTTGACCTTCTGGAAACTGATATCGCCGTTGGTGATTATTCCGATCCGTACACCGGCCGCCGAGAGGGCATCGAGGCAGGGAAGCGTGTCGTCGTGGAGCGACCAGGAGCGCTCGTATTCGGCACGATAGCCGTCGAACCAGCGGTCAGCGTCAGCGTCCGATGCAAGGTCGACACCAAAGGGTGCAACGAAGTCCCGCGCACGAACTCGGCGCTGCTCGAGAAATCCGAGCTCGCCCTCGAGGTAGCGGACGTAATGGTGCTCCTCCAGCGCATGCCAGCGATTCAGTTCCGCGACGGCATCCGCCGCAGCAAGGTCACCACCGTGAGCGGCCCGCTGCGCAGTGATGCCGAGTCGAACGGATCGCTGGTGCGCAAAAAGTGTGTCGTCGAGGTCGAAGAGCACGACAGACGGCACCGTCACAGCGGCCAACCGCTTTTCGGGGCGTGGCCTTCGCCCGCCCTCAGGATGCCGTGCCAGGCAGGCGGATGCGACCCGTCTCGAAAGGTCAGTTCCGTCGGCCGCTCTCCAGTGAAACTGAACCCCGACTTGCGGGCGACGGAGACGGATGCGGCGTTGCCAACCACGCACTCCCACGCCACAACGTCGGTACCCTGCTCAGCGAACAGCCAGTCAGTGACGGCCACGACCGCTTCGGTCATGAAACCATTCCCGCGGTGCGGCGCCCCGATCCAGTAACCGAGGTCGCCGCGCTCGGCCCGCCAACCGACAACCCCGAGCAGCGGTTCGCCGGCACCGGTTCGCAGCGCCCAGGTCAGTTCGCTCCCATCCGCCCACCCGCGCGGAACCAGCTTCTCGAGAAAGAGATCCGCATGACGGAGTTCGTAGGGCCGCGGCAGCGTCATGAACCGCTCGAAGAGGGGGTCGCGGCAGTATTCGGAAACGCGGTCACGATCGGTGATCACCGGTTGGTCGAGCCACAGGCGTGCGGATTCGATCACTGCAGTTTGCAAAGCTACCTCTTCGGCAGTAATCCGATTCGGTCATAGACCGTGGCGAGAGTGTTGTCCGCAATCCTCGCCGCGCGATCCGCGTTGCCACCGAGCACTCGATCGAGCTCGGAGGGGTCCGCGAGCAACTCAAGCGCCCGCGCGCGAATCGGGGCAAACGTCTCGACGACGACCTCCGCCAGATCCTTCTTGAAGTCGCCGTAGCCGCGACCGTCATACTCGGCTTCCAACGCGGGGATCGACCGTTCGGACAGCACCGAGAAGATCGTGAGCAGGTTGGAGACGCCCGCCTTTTCGGCGACATCGAAGCGGATCTCGCGCCCGGTATCCGTGACAGCGGACTTGATCTTCTTGGCGGTGGCCGCTGGCTCGTCGAGCAGCCACACGACTCCGGAGTGCGAGGTCGCGGATTTGCTCATCTTTGCCGTCGGTTCCTGCAGGTCGAAGATCTTGGCCGTCTCCTTGAGAATGCGCACCTCGGGCACAACGAAGGTCGGGCCAAACCGAGAGTTGAAGCGCATTGCCAGGTCGCGGGTGAGCTCAATATGCTGACGCTGGTCTTCGCCGACGGGCACGACAACCGCGTCATAGAGCAGAATGTCTGCGGCCTGTAACACCGGGTAGGTGAACAGGCCGACCGATGCCTTCTCGGAGCCCTGCTTCGCCGACTTATCTTTGAACTGGATCATCCGGCTGGCCTCGCCGAAACCGGTGATCGTATTGAGTACCCAGGCGAGCTGCGGATGCGCTGCGACGTGCGATTGCACGAACAGCGTCGAGACCGACGGGTCGATCCCGGCCGCGATGTACTGCGCCGCCGTGCGGCGAGTGTTTTCGCGGAGCAGGGCAGGATCCTGAGGAAGGGTAATGGCATGCAAATCGACGATGCAAAAAACGGCGTCGTGGGTGGTCTGAAGCTCCTTCCACTGCAGCAGCGCGCCGATGTAGTTGCCGAGGTGGAGCGAATCGCTGGTTGGCTGCATCCCGGAGAAGAGTCGGGGTTTCGCGTTCATGGATTTCAGTCTTTCCGTAGTACAACAAAGTGCGGCGGTCGTGAACGTCGCCCGACGCCTCGACCCGGGTGAAATCTAGATGGCATAGTCGACAACGACGGGAGCGTGGTCCGACCATCGCTCGTCGTGCGCGTTCGCACGGTCGACCGTGTAGCTCGTTACCGAGGCCGCGAGCGCCGGGGTCGCCATCTGGTAGTCGATGCGCCATCCGGTGTCGTTGTCGAAGGCGTGGCCACGTTGCGACCACCAGGTGTACGGACCGTCGACCTCGCCGGCATGCCGCCTGCCGACATCCACCCAGCCGAGGCCGGGACCGGTCGTGCCGTCGACGCCGGTGACGGTTTCACCGAGCGGTCCGAAGAAGCGGTCGAAGTAGGCGCGCTCCTGCGCGAGGAAACCGGCGCTTTTGCGATTGCCGCGCCAGTTTCGGATGTCGAGCTCGCGATGGCCGACGTTGAGGTCGCCCAGTATGACCGCGAGTGTGGAGTGCGCCGCAATCTCGGGCAGGCGCTCGGTCATCGCGTCGAGGAACCGGTACTTCTCGACCTGTTTCGGGGTGTCGACCTCCCCGGAATGCACGTAGGTGCTTACGACCGTGACGATTGTGCCGCCGACTTCGTAATCTGCCTCGAGCCAGCGCCCTGCGCTGTCGAAATCGTCGGCGCCGAGCTGGACGCGGTGGATGTGGGCCTTGTTGCGGCTCGCAATCGCTACGCCGGCCCGGCCCTTGGCCGTCGCGGCATCGTGAAGGATATTCCATTCTGACCCGAGCAGGTTTTCCAGGTCTTCGGTGGCGGCTCGCACTTCCTGGATCGCCAGGATGTCGATGCCACGGCCCTCAAGCCAGTCACCCATCCCGTGACGGAATGCCGCTCGAACTCCGTTGGTGTTCACGGTGGCGATCCGCAGTGTCGTGGTCATGATGCAAAGTTTATCGAAGACGTCCGACCGGACGGACTCGTGGTCGCGGATGCCGGGCGGGTGGCAGCATCCCGGAACGGCGAGCCATCTTCTGGGCGCTTTGTCCGTGGTCGCTCATATCAACCGAGATGTACGCGGCGGCGAGCAGGATGACGCGACAAATCAGGTTGAACCAGATCACCAGGCCAAGGATGACGGCGAACGATGCGAGCAGCGGGTTCCTGCCAGCGCCGCCGATGATGGAGGCGCCGAGCGCCTTGAGAATGCCGAGCGCGATGCCGCCGATCAACGACCCGACGAGGAGGCGCCGCCGGGGGATGGGCACGCCCGCAAGCACCCGGAACAGCGCGCCGAGAATCACGGTGTCGATCGCGAGCACGATGAGCAGGCCGATGATCCGCGCGGCGATCACCGCGAAGAAGGTCGTGCGGCCGATGCCGACCAGGCCAAGGACCAAGTCGAGGGCCCGGGTGCTGAAGATCGACAGCGCCGCCGACAGGATGGTGACCGCGCCAAAGGCGACGATGAGGCCGAAGTCTTTGAGCTTGAGGAGCAGGAAGAAGGTCTTTTCGGCCGGCAGATCGAAGATCTCGCGCACCGCTTCCCGAGCGGAGCCGAGCCAGCCGAGCGCGGTGCCGAGCAGCAATACCAGGGCGATCACGCTGGTCCAATTCAAGACTTTCGATCTGAAGAGGCGTTCGAGGTTGATCGCACCGCCGCTCCCCGTGTCGATCAGGCCTGGAATCGATATCGACAGGGAGCTGACGACCGAGTCCTTCAGCGCGGGGTTGGCTTCCAGAACGAAGCCAACGATGGAAAACGCGACGTAGATCGCGGCGAAGACGCTGAACAGCGCGGTGATGCCCAGCCCGCCCGCGAGCAGCTCGCCGTGCTTCGCCGAATATCGGGTGAAGGCGCGCACCGGTCGGAGGGCCTGGATCCGTGCGATCAGCGGCTTGATCTTCGCGAACATCCGTAACCTTTCGACTCGAACCAGCCTAACCAGCGCGCGGTGAGGGCGATGTGGGGATCACCTGGTTCGATTGGCGCAGAACGCCGGCAGCCCTTCGGGAGGGTTGCCGGCGATTGCCTTGGGAGGAGAATGAGCCCCTACGGCCGTCCGCGCAGCACCGCCGCCTTGACCTCGGCGATGGCCTGGGTCACCTGGATGCCGCGGGGGCAGGCCTCCGTGCAGTTGAAGGTCGTGCGGCAGCGCCACACACCCTCCTTGTCGTTGAGGATGTCGAGGCGCACCTGGGCGCCCTCATCCCGCGAATCGAAGATGAACCGGTGGGCGTTGACGATCGCTGC
>JAYTEZ010000225.1:0-2725 GCA_043734805.1 Microbacteriaceae bacterium | reverse complement strand
CCTTCGGCAACATGATCGTCGGAACATGGGCGATGAGGCCCACCCCTGCTACTTCTCCCATGAGCTATTCCTTCCATCCGTTGGGCGCCACGACCGTGTTCTTTACATCCGCGTAGAAATCGAAAGACCAGGTTCCACCCTCGCGACCGACCCCGGACTTCCGCGAGCCTCCGAAGGGCGCGCGCAGGTCACGAACGAAGAAACAGTTCACCCAGATCGTGCCAGCGACGAGCTGTTTCGTGATCTTCTCGGCGTGCTCACGGAAGCCGGAAACGACGACAGCCGCGAGTCCGAACTCGGTTCCATTGGCCAGGGCGACCGCCCGCTCATCGGAGGAGAACGTCTGCATGGTGAGCACCGGTCCGAAGACTTCCTGGGTGACGATTTCGCTGGCGATGGTCGGTTCGTCGATGAGGGTCGGTCGAAAGTACAGCCCCCCGAGGTCGGCATTCGGCTCGCCGCCCATGACGATCTGCGCGCCATCCTCCCTCGCCCGGTCGACGAATCCCCTGATGCGCTCGAAATGGGTCGCGTGCACCTGTGGACCGATATCCGTCTCCGGATCACGCGGGTCACCCTGTCTGAGCGAGGCGGCCCTGGCGCGGAACTTCTCGGAAAATGCCTCGGCGATGCTCTCGTGAACGAGAATGCGCGTGCCGGAAAGGCAGACCTGGCCGGCGTTGTCGTACTGCTCGACCGCAAGACTCACGGCCAGCTCGAGGTCGGCATCCGCGAGCACGATGAATGGACTCTTGCCCCCCAGTTCGAAGCTGCACGGGGTGAGGTTGTCGGCCGCGGCCCTGGCGATGGTCTTGGCGGTCGGCACGGATCCGGTGAACGAAATTCGACTGAGGCCCGGGTGCGCGACGAGCGCGGCACCCGCCTCGTCGCCGTACCCCTGCACGACGTTGAATACGCCGTCGGGCAGGCCGGCCTGCTTCGTGAGGTCGGCGAAGAACGATGCGGTCAGCGGCGTCCACTCCGCCGGCTTGAGCACGACAGTGTCTCCCGCGGCCAGCGCTGGGGCGATTTTCCAGGTCGCGAGCATGAGCGGTGCGTTCCACGGTGTGATGAGTGCGGCGACGCCGGACGGGTCCCAGGAGACGTGATTGCTGTGGCCCCGCGTTTCGAAATCCGGATGCCCCAAATGGTTGACGAGCCAGTCTGCGAAGAAGCGAAAGTTGTGGGCAACGCGCGGCATCACACCGCGCAGGTTGCTGCGGAGGAGACCCCCGTTGTCGAGGGTCTCGATGTTGGCGAGCAGGTCGAGGTTCTGTTCGACGAGGTCGGCGATGCGGTTGAGGACGGCGGCGCGGTCCTCAGGGCTGGTCGTGGCCCAGCTCGGGAACGCCTCCCGGGCGGCCGCCACGGCGGAGGCGATCTCGGATTCTCCTCCGCGCGCGATCTCGCCGAGAAAGCTGCCGTCGATGGGCGAGGTGTTGGTGAAGGTCGAATCGGATTCGACCCGGCTGCCCCCGATAAAGTGTCGAGTGTCGACCGTGGAGCCCGCCACGACGACGCTGGTCGGTCGCGTGCTCGTCATGTGCGCTCATTCCCGTCTCGGATGACTCATCATTAAGTCATTCGGATACTAATGAATTACCCTACCCAATAGGTAATGGCTCTACAACTTTTGCCAACGAGAATTTCGGGAGGCTCCGTGCCAGTGACATCTCTGCCCCGATCGCGGCCCCGGATTGCGATCCTCGGCCGGTTTGCAGAAACCACCTCCGCCCTGCGCTACCGGGCCGTCGTGAATGCCCGCGCGCTGCTCGAGGCGGTCTGGGCCGCCGGCGGCGACCCGGTCACCATATTGCCGGTTGCCGGCGCGGATTGGAACGCTCGACTCTCCGGATTCGATGGTGTACTCCTTCCGGGCGGTGGCGACATCGATCCGGCCCGCTACGAAGCGTCCGATCGCTCCGAGAGCGTCTACGACGTCGACGAATTGCAGGACCAGGCTGACCTGGAACTGGCTGGCTTCGCCCTCGATCACGGCATCCCGCTGCTCGCTATCTGTCGCGGACTGCACGTTGTGAACGTGCTCCGCGGCGGCAGCCTCGTACAGGACCTGCCCGTGCACCACCGTCACCTCCGGCACCGGGTCGAATTCGAGCGGGATGGCGCGCGCTTCGGTCTCGAGGATTCGAGGATCGAGGCATCCTGCTATCACCACCAGGCGCTGGATCGGATTGGAGACGGAATCGAAATCGTGGCGCGGGCGAACGACGGGGTCGTGGAGGCAGCCATCATCAACGCGACCGGATGGGCGGTGGGCGTGCAGTGGCATCCGGAAGACACGGCCGCGGTCGATTCGCAGCAGGCCGCTATTTTCGCGGAGCTCGTGAAGCAGGCCGGTCGCTGAAAAGGCACTCGGAAATACCCCTGCCCACGTTCCAAACCGGGTCAATTCGACGCACGCCGTTCTGCGCGCACGAGGAGTAGAACGTTGTTTCCGCTCTCGGGGTCAGGACAGGACATCCTTCGTGACGAACCTGCCGTACGCGAGAGCCCCGAAGGTGAGTATGTAGGCGGCCTGCAACAACGCGTTGTCGCCGAACGAGGTCCACGAGATGGGCTGGCGCAGCAGGTCGGCGAAGTCGAGCCAATAGTGGCTGAACAGCCACGGGTGAAGCCACGCCAGCTGAGGCAGCACGTCGAGCACCTGCGACACCACCGAGAGCACGATTGTGGCGGCCATTGCCCCTACCGGAACCACCGTCAG
>JAYTEZ010000224.1:0-3771 GCA_043734805.1 Microbacteriaceae bacterium | reverse complement strand
GGCGCACACACTTCCTTACGACCTTGTCTTGTGTGGGGACGGTACCGTGCCCGCAGAGCGTCTCGCGGCCGTAGCTACTCCCACCCTCGCGATATTCGGCGGCACCAGCCCCACCTGGGCAGGGAGGGCGGTCGCGGGTGTGGTGGAAGCGATGCCGGATGCACGCCTGCTGAAGATCGATGGGCAGGACCACGCCGTCGACCTGACGGTACTCGCTCCGGTTCTCCTCGAGTTTTTCGGGAAGTAGCGCGTCACAGAGCCATCACACGGAGCCACCACACGGCAGGGGCAGACCTACCCCGAGCGCGTTTCGCGCGGGCGGAACTACTTCTCGACGATCGGCACCAGAACCAGCACCGGGATCTGCCGCTCGGTCTTTACCTGATAGTCGGCATAGTCTGGGAATGCCGTAACCGCGCGCTCCCACCAGGCATCTTTCTCGGCGCCGGTCACCTCGCGAGCGAGGTAGTCGCGTTTGACCGGGCCATCCTGCAGCTCCACATGCGGGTGTTTGAGGAGGTTGAAGTACCAGACCGGATGCTTCGGCGCACCGCCAAGGGATGCGACGACCGCATACTCGCCCTCGTTCTCGACCCGCATCAGCGCGGTCTTCCGCAACTTGCCGGTCCTGGCGCCGACGGACGTCAGCACGATGACGGGCATGCCTCGCATGGTCGTACCCGTCGTCCCATTCGAGCTTTCATATTCTTCCACCTGAAGTCGAGCCCAGTCGACCGTACCTGCTTCAATTTCCCCTGTGAGTGGCATGGTGACCATTTTACGGCCGGCTGCGTCACGTGAGCGGATCGATGAGCCGCCCCGGTTGATTTACCGCGTCGGCGGGTCGACCGTGTGATTGGCCGGCGGATTGACCGGGTGGTCGTCTGGCGTGGATTTGTCTGAGTCCTTCGGCTTCGGGTCAGGTCGTGCCGGACCGGTGGGGTGGATGGACGGGGCGGCGCTCGGAGCGGCGCTCGGCTTGTGCTTGTCGGTTCCTGGCGGTGTGGTGTGAGTCGCGGGGGCGTGCGTGCCGACAGGGGCAGGAATTCCCTGAAGGCCGGGTGAAAGGATCGTTCCGGGGACGACCGCGTGAATCAGGAATGCGACGGCCTTCTGCGCTGTGTCCCGGATTTCCGGGCTTGCAGCTGCAGCGGATGCGCCTATCCCCAGGGAGGCCGCGACGACGAGAGAGACGACGATCATTCGGCGGTGTCGGATCCGCCTCGAAGCAGGCAGCCTCACGGGGCGGGCAACCATGAGCGCGGCAAGCTCTGCCGACGGCATCAGCGAGATGCCCGCTGCCAGTGATCGCAGCTCGAGCAGGACGGGTCTGAGGTCGACGGCGTCTTCCATGCCTGCTTCGGCCAGCAATTGATCGATGACCTGTTCGTCCCGATCCGGGTATGCATTGATCATGGTGTGCCCTGGACTTTCATTGCCAGCTGGTTTCTGAGATTGGCGAGTGCGCGGTGCTGCAGTTGCTTGATGGCCCCGGGCGTCTTCTCCATGATGGACGCGGTCTGCTCGAGCGAAAGGTCCGCAACTATGCGCAAACTCAGCACCTCCCGCTGGTCGTCACCGAGGTTCTTCAGCAGCGTAAGGACATCAGCATCGGCGGCCAGGCTCAGGGCCTGCTCTTCAGCGGAGTCCGTGATGCGCAGGTCCCATTCTGGATCGTATTCGGTGGTCATTGGGCTCCTGGCCCGGTGGCGATGGTGATCCACCGACCGGGCGTGGGCGATGGAGAAAATGAGTGTCCTCAGACCCTTCACCCCTCCGCGTACAGAGGCCAACTGCGGGTAGAGGGCGAGGAACACGTCCTGGGCGACAGCCTCCGGATCGTGCACGCCGCGGGCGTGCAAATATCCGAAGACGGCTGCGGAGAAGGTCTGGTAGACGGTGGTAAACAGCCCCGCCGGGTCTGAGTGCCCGAGCCTCAACGCCTCATCGGTCAACGCATCCATCTACCACCCCCACGCGGTCACGGTTCGCCGATGCGCAACGGACCAGAGCGGGCCGCTGCGCACCAACTGCAGAGAAGACGACGATCGCCCTGCGGCGACGCCTCCGCGCCGTGACCGTCAGTGTTACGGGCGTCCGGTTGTGGACGGCTTGTGGGACTTATCGGTGTCGGCCTTGTCAGCCTGCTCGGGAGCAGCTGTATGGGCGTCGGTTTCAGTTTCGGGTTTGGTCTCGGTCTCCGTTTCCGTTTTCACTTCTGACGGCTGGTGCTTTGCGGACTTGTCGGGTGAGACGACCGTGGAGCAGTAGGTCGCAATGTTGGCCGCTCCTTTGGCCGCGGTGGCCAGGGACTTGAAGGCCGTTGAGGTGGAGTTCAACCCGCCGTGCATGAAGGCATTGCACAGCCCATGGGCTGACGGTCCGTCAGCGTCGGGGCCGCCCGGGGTCGCGGTGGGACGCGGCTTCGCAGCGTCGGTGTCCGGGGTGGCCGGGGCGGGCGCGCCGATGAGGGTATGGGCACTTTCCTGCAGCGGTGTGGGCAGGGTGCCGGTGAAGGCCGCAGCCGCTGTGCCGCCAGCGGCGAGAGTACCAATCGCCAAGGCGCTGACGGCGATTTTGCTGGAGACCAGCAAAGTAAAGAATGACATGAGTCCCTCCAAGTATGTGTGACAACCAATCGATACAACTGTGGACCTCAGTCCACATGAGCGTAATCGACGAAGGCGCCCGAAAGGTTACGGGTAATCCAAAACAATTTCCTGCGCGGTTACGGTCATTACATCATTCAGCGGGCCGTGACCGTAGGTATTCCGGCTGCGTGTGGCTGGCGGCCGACGGTGCCGTTGGGCTCCGGTGTGAAGATCAGCCCACTCGCGCTGTTCGCCGACAGCATGAGCACCTCGATCCACTCCCGATTGATCGTTGGAGTGCGGCTTCCGGAGTAGTGGTAATAGAGCGTACTGCTCGGGTCGAGCCAGATTGTGCTGCGCCCGCTCCCCAACTCGATCTCGTTCGACCAGGTAAAGATGAAGCTCTCTCCGCGCCGGAGCTTCGAGGTGATCACGATCTGCAGGTGCATGAGCGCCCGATCGTCGAAAGTCACCTCGACGTTGGAACTCCCGTACAACAGACTGCCCATTGCCGCACTCGGCCCCTTCGTCGTGCCGAAAGTTTTATCGATACTTCGGCGGTCGAGCTTATCGAGATGGGCAGCGGTGCCCGTCGAGTGTTACTTGAAATGTCGCGCACCAGCGCACGAGCGCCACTCTCGGCTAGCGTCGAAAGCCTGCACCAGCGACGAACGAGAGCCATGTCCGACACCATCCTGAACCTGTTGACCGAAAACCGTCGCTACCCCGCACCGGCCGGCTTTGCCGCGCAAGCCAATGTGGACGCATCCTGGTGGGAGCGGGGTGCAACCGATCCGGTCGCGTTCTGGGCCGAACAGGCGAAACGTCTGGAGTGGGCGCAGCTGTGGCACACCGACCACAGCTGGGAGCCCACACGCCCGTCAGCCACGGGTGCCGCGGCATCCATACCGCGCGCCGAGTGGTTCGCCGGGGGCAGGCTCAACGTTGCGGTCAACTGCGTCGACCGCCATGTCGCGGCGGGGAACGGCGAGCGGGTCGCGTTCCATTTCGAGGGCGAGCGGGGGGATCGGCGCACCATCACCTACGCCGATCTGCAGCGCGAGGTGTCGAGGGCGGCAAATGCGCTGACCGCGCTCGGAATCGGCGAGGGCGATCGCGTCGTCGTCTATCTGCCGGTCATCCCGGAGACGGTGATTATCACCCTCGCGATTGCTCGCAT
>JAYTEZ010000223.1:0-7475 GCA_043734805.1 Microbacteriaceae bacterium | reverse complement strand
ATGGGCCGGTTGTTTCCCGCCTCGCGGAGCTCGGCCGGCTGGCAGACGAGTTCATCCTGCCGCTTGCCACCTACTATGCGAGCCGCAATACCGCGGATCCCGATGGCCAGGCCGTTCACGACGTGTGCGCCATTGCGCACCTGGCCAGGCCCGACCTGTTCGCTTCCCGACCGGCTCGCGTCGAGGTCGAAACGAAGGGCGAGTTCACCAGCGGCATGACCGTCGTCGATTTCGATTCGCCGATTCCGAACGCAATCGTGCCGGTCACACTCGATGTCGACGGTTTCTGGGCCTACGTCGAGCACGTCTATCGGCTCGTCGCGGCGAATCACCGGTGAATCAGCCCATGGCTGAATCAGGCCTCGTCGACCGGATTCCGGCAACATACGATCCGGATGCCGTCTACGGCGCGTTCGTGGACTGGGCAACCGAGCGCGGGCTGGCCCTCTACCCCGCGCAGGACGAAGCGCTCATCGAGATCGTCTCTGGCGCAAACCTCATCCTGAGCACCCCGACCGGCACCGGCAAGTCGCTCGTCGCCGTTGGCGCACATTTCGCCGCGCTCGCCCAGGGCAAGCGCACCTTTTACACCGCGCCGATCAAGGCTCTCGTGTCCGAGAAGTTCTTTGCCCTCGTCGATATTTTCGGCGCCGAGAACGTTGGCATGGTCACCGGCGACTCGAGTGTCAACGCGGGTGCCCCGATCATCTGCTGCACAGCGGAGATCCTCGCGAACATCGCATTGCGTCACGGTGCGGATGCTCCGGTCGACCAGGTCGTCATGGACGAGTTCCACTTCTACTCCGACCCCGAACGTGGCTGGGCCTGGCAGGTGCCGCTTCTGACGCTCCCGCGCGTGCAGTTCATTCTCATGTCGGCCACACTCGGTGACGTCGACTGGCTCGCGAAAGACCTTGAAAAGCGCAATAGCCGGGACACCGCCGTCGTGGTAGGGGTCGACCGACCCGTGCCGTTGCACTATTCGTATGCGACGACTCCGGTGCACGAGACCGTTGAGGACCTGCTGAACACCAGCCAGGCGCCGATCTACATCGTGCACTTCTCCCAGCTCGCCGCCCTCGAGCGTGCGCAGGCGCTCACGAGTGTCAAGATCGTGAGCCGTGAGCAGCGTGACGAGATCGCGGAACTGATCGGCGGGTTCCGCTTCACGACGAACTTCGGGCGCACCCTGTCGCGACTCATCCGTTCCGGTATCGGTGTGCATCACGCCGGCATGCTGCCCAAGTACCGACGCCTGGTCGAACAGCTCGCCCAGCGCGGCCTCCTCAAGGTCATTTGCGGAACCGACACGCTCGGTGTCGGCATCAACGTTCCCATCCGCACGGTGTTGCTCACTGCGCTCACCAAATTCGATGGATTCAAGATGCGGCAGCTGAGCGCGCGGGAGTTCCACCAGATCGCCGGTCGCGCCGGGCGCGCCGGTTTCGATACCGCTGGCACCGTCGTCGTGCAGGCGCCCGACCATGAGACCGAGAACGCCCGACTGCTCGCGAAGGCGGGCGATGATCCGAAGAAGATCAAGCGGATCGTGCGCAAGCGCGCGCCGGACGGTTTCGTTTCCTGGGGCGAACCGAGCTTCAATCGCCTCGTCGCCGCGGAGCCGGAGACCCTGGTTTCGAGCATGCAGGTGAGTCACGCGATGGTGCTCAACGTGATCGGGCGCGGGGGCGAACCGTTCGACGAACTGCGTGAGCTCATCGAGAATAATCACGAACCACGACCGCGCCAGCTCGAGCTCGCCCGGCAGGCGCTGGCGATCTATCGCACGCTGCGCACCGCCGAGATCGTGCATCAGGATGACGCGGGAAGAATCAGTCTCACCGTCGACCTGCAGCCGAACTTCGCGCTCAATCAGCCGCTCTCGCCGTTCGCGCTCGCCGTGTTCGATCTGCTGCAACCGGCCGAGGGTGCCCTGCAGACCTCGCCGAGTTATGTGCTCGACATGATCTCCGTTCTCGAGGCGACCCTCGACGATCCGCGGCCCGTGCTCTCGGCCCAGCAGTTCGCGGCCCGCGGCGAGGCTGTGGCGGCGATGAAAAGCGAGGGTATCGAGTACGACCAGCGCATGGAGCTACTCGAAGAAGTGACGCATCCGAAGCCGCTCAAAGAGCTGCTGGATGCGGCCTTCGAGACCTACCGCGCGTCGCAGCCATGGGTGGGCGATTTCGAGTTGAGCCCGAAATCCGTCGTGCGGGATCTCTACGAGCGCGCCATGACCTTCAACGACTACATCGGCTTCTACAAGCTCAACCGTTCGGAAGGGCTTGTGCTTCGGTACCTGTCCGACGCCTATCGTGCCGCCCGTCAAACCATCCCCGATGAGGCAAAGACCGATGAACTTCTCGACCTCATCGAGTGGCTCGGTGAGCTCGTGCGCCAGGTCGACTCGAGCCTGCTTGACGAGTGGGAAGAGCTCATCAATCCGAGGGCCGCGACCGACGCGGAGGCTCCCGTGCTGCCCCCGGCACCGCACAACGTCACGACGAACTCACGGGCGTTCCGCATCCTGGTGCGGAACGCCCTGTTCCGGCGCGTGCAGCTTGCCGCCCTCGAAAACTACGAGGAGCTTGGCGCACTGGATGCCGCATCCGGCTTCGACAGTGACGCCTGGTCCGATGCAATGGACGCCTACTTCCGCCACCACGCCACCATCGGCACCGGCGCCGATGCCCGCAGCTCGGCCATGATCATCCTCGAGGAGGGCCCGACCGCCTGGACGGTTCGCCAGATCTTCGACGATCCGGCCGGCGACCACGACTGGGGAATCGCCGCAACGGTCGACCTGGCCGAATCGAACGAGGCGGGCACTGCCATCGTGCGCATCACCTCGGTCGGCATGAACTGAGCTTCCACACACTGATGATCACGTCGAAAGACTTAGTTTCGGCTCTCGCCGACCGTCTCTATCAGTGGTCGGAGCAGGTGCGTCATGTATTCCGTCGCACATCGCCGGAACACTATTCGCGCGGAGAACTTGCACCCGTGGTGTTGCTTCCGGGCGTGTACGAAACCTGGCAATTCCTGCGACCGGTGGGCAACCGACTGAACGCGCTCGGGCATCCGATCCACATCATTGCCAAACTCGGCTACAACCGAAAAACGGTCACAGCATCGGCGGCGCTCGCACAGCGTTACCTCGACGATCTCAACCTCACGGGGGTGATTCTCGTCGCCCACAGCAAGGGCGGACTGATCGGCAAACACATGATGGTGACGGATGATCTCACCGATCGGGTTGCACAGCTCATCGCGGTCAATACACCCTTCGGCGGCTCGACGCTCGCCCGCTACGCACTGGGCGCAACGATGCGTGCGTTCTCGCCGGCGGACGAGACTCTCACGTCGCTCGGGGCGAACCTCACCGCCAATCTGCGCATCACGTCCATTTACAGTCGACTGGATCCGCTCATCCCGGCGGGCAGCGAACTTGCCGGAGCAACCAACGTCGAGCTGTCTATGGTCGGTCACTTTCGTCCGCTCGCATCTCGCCAGCTATTCGCGACGATCGAGCATGCACTGCATACATCACAGGGTAGAGAATGAGCACTGTGGAGAAACGCCAGCGCCTCGTTGTCGCCATCGCCGTGCTCGCTTCGTTCGTCGCCTTCCTTGACGGGTCGGTCATCAATGTCGCGCTGCCGGCGATCATGAGGGAACTGGGCGGCGGCCTCAGCACCCAGCAGTGGGTCGTCGATGCCTACCTGATCACCCTCGGTGCCCTCATCCTGGTCGCCGGTTCGCTGTCGGATGTGTATGGGCGGATCGTGATACTGCGCCTTGGGCTGATCGGATTTGGCGTGGCATCCGTGCTGTGCGCAATTGCGCCAAACGCGGAGGTCCTCATCGTCGCGCGCGGCATGCAGGGAATTGCCGGCGCCCTTCTCGTGCCAAGTTCGCTCGCGATCATCCTCTCGAACTTCCGTGGCGCGGCTCAGGCCAGAGCAATCGGGCAGTGGACCGCCTGGACGAGTGCCGCGTTCATCGCGGGCCCACTTCTCGGCGGCCTCTTCGTCGACCTGCTGTCCTGGCGCTACGTCTTCGCCATCAACGTCATCCCCATCGCCGTCACGCTCTGGCTCCTGCTCGTGCTGAAGCAGAAGGACGCGAGGCAGCAGGGCATCTCGATCGACTACCCCGGTGCCATTCTCGGCGTTCTCGGACTCGGGCTTCCGGTTTTCGCGCTCATCGAACAGAACAAATTCGGCTGGGGAAGTCCGATCATCTTTCTCCCGATGGCCATCGGCGTGCTCACGTTCGCGGCCTTTATCTGGCGCGAGAAGGTGGCGAAGCAGCCCATGATGCCGCTCGGACTCTTCGGGGTGCGAAACTTCGCCGCTGGCAACATCGCGACGACCGCGATCTATGGTGCTCTTTCCATCGGCGGATTCCTTCTTGTGGTGTTTCTGCAACAGGTCGGCGGCTATAAGGCGACCTTCGCGGGGCTCGCGATGCTGCCCGCAACGATCATCCTCATTCTGTTGTCGTCCTGGATTGGTGGGCTGGCCGGACGCTTCGGACCTCGACTGTTCATGACGTTTGGTCCGATCATCGGTGGCGCCGGATTTCTCTACTTCCTCATGATTGACGAGACAGCGGCGTACTGGACGCAGGTGTTTCCGGGGGTCATCCTCTTCGGGCTCGGACTCACGTTTACCGTCGCACCGCTCACGAGCGCGATCCTGGGCTCGATCGATACGGCCCAGGCCGGCATCGGCTCCGCCATCAACAATGCCGTTGCCAGAGTCGCGGGCCTCATCGCAATTGCCGTGCTCGGGTTGATTATCGGGCCACAGCTCGCTCTGCCTGGATTCCAGCGTGGCCTGATCGTGACGGCGGGACTATTGTTCCTTGGTGGAATTGTTTCCGCCGTAGGAATCCGAAATCCCGTGACGGCCCCGTTGGCGACCGGATCAGTATCGGTACCGGTCTCGCAACAGAATCAGTAAGCTGGGCCGCTGGAATCGAACCAGCAGGGCGGAACGGGCACTAGCATCACTGGCATGGACGTTGTTGAGTTTAAGCCAGAGAGATCACAGTTCGTTTATACGTTCGGCGGTGCCGCGCCGGTAATCTGGGTGAAGCCGGGAACGGTCCTCCAGCTCTGGTCGGAGGACGCCTTCAACCACGCCATCACGTCCGTGAATGACGTTGCGAGCAAGGTACTCGACTTCCGGTACCTCAACCCACAAACCGGACCGTTCTATGTCGAGGGGGCTATGCCTGGAGACACTCTGGCAATCCACGTGGCCAGTCTGACGCCGGCACGCAGTTGGGGTGCGTCCGCAGCGATTCCGTTCTTTGGTGGGATGACCAGCACCGATCGAACCGCATTGCTTCAGCAGGCGCTGCCCGAGGCAACCTGGATCTACGAAGTCGACTCGCACGCCGGTACGGTCGGCTTCCAATCACGGTTTGGTGATTTTGCGGTGGCGCTGCCGCTCGCACCAATGCTGGGCACTGTCGGAGTCGCCCCGGCCGGCGGTGAGGTTCGCTCCTCGCTCGTGCCTGAACGTTTTGGCGGGAACATGGACACACCAGAAATGAGGGCGGGAACGACCGCGTACCTGGGCGTTAACGTCGAGGGGGCATTGTTCTCGATCGGGGATGGACACTACCGACAGGGTGAGGGGGAAGCCTGTGGCACCGCGGTCGAGGGCGCGATGAATTCGACCATCATTGTGGAACTGATCAAGGGCAATGCCCCGCTCTGGCCCCGACTCGAGACGGATGACTATTGGATGGTCGTTGGTTCTTCTCGCCCGATGGAGGACTCATGGCGGATCGCACAACTGGAGATGATCCGTTGGTTCGGGGAGCTTTTCGAGCTACACGAGATGGATGCGTATCAGTTGCTCAGCCAGGTCACCGAGGCGCCGATTGCCAATGTTGTTGATCCCAATTACAGCGTCGTCATCAAGGTCAGCAAATCGTTTTTCCCCACCGGTCATGCCTTTGACGGCATGCACGATGCGTTGCGTGTTAGGGCGAAAACGATATAGCGAAAAAAGTTACATCTCTGTTATGTTCTCATCATTGAATGCGTTTGCATCCAGTTTCCTGCAATGACGGAGGACTACTTGTGAGTGAATCAAGCGTTGCGACCGAGGCAAAGGCGAGCCTGTTGGCGAACGCCATCCCGCTCGGACTGCTGGGTTATGGAATGTCAACAATTTTGCTCAGCCTCGCGAATGCCGGGCTATATCCGGTCGGTGGCGCCGTGCTCTCGATGGCGATCTTCTTTGGCGGGATCGCGCAAGCCATGGTCGCGGTGATGTTGTTTTGGAAGGGGGATACCTTCGGCGTGACAGCATTCGGTGGCTACGCATTCCTGTGGCTGTCGTTCGCCTTCCTGAACGCCGGCGCCGGTAACGGCTGGTGGACCGTGAGCAGCGGCGAGGTGGGCGCCTACTTGCTGGTCTGGGCCGTGTTCACTCTCGGCCTGGTAATTGCATCTGCGGTCGCACCACGGGTGCTGACGATCATCCTGATCCTCACGGTCATCCTCCTGGTGTCCCTGGGACTTGGCGCGCTCACCGGGAATGCAGCCCTCGGACTGTTTGGCGGCTACGAGGGTATCCTCACCGGCGCGCTGGCGGTCTACCTGGCATTCGCCTTCCTGATCAACGGAATGTACGGGAAAACCGTTTTCCCCGTTGGCAAACCTTTCCGCGCGTGACTGAGAGAAGAAATTCATGAATCTGCAAATAAAGGGAAAAACTGCCCTGGTCACTGGTGGCACTAAAGGTATCGGTCGGGCAATCGTCGACACGTTCGTGGCGGAGGGGGCCAACGTGGCTTTCTGTGCGCGCAACGCTGACGAGGTTGCGGCGACCGAAGCCGCTCACGCCAAGAGTGGAAGCAAGGTGGTCGGCACCGTAATGGATGTCCGGAATGGTGATGCGGTGTCCAAGTGGGTCGATGACTCGGCGAAGCTGTTCGGCGGCATCGACATGGTCGTCAGCAACGTCAGCGCACTGGCAATCCCGGACACGCTCGAAAACTGGGCCGAGTCGCTGGAAGTCGACTTAATGGGCACTGTGCGCCTGGTCAAGGCGTCGATTCCACACCTTGAAAAGAGCAAGGCACCATCGATCGTCGCCATTTCGAGTGTCTCCGGTCGCGAGGTCGACTTCGCTTCCGGCCCATACGGGACGGCGAAAACAGCGATCATCGGCTATATCGCCGGGGTCGCTTTCCAGCTCGCAGCGAAGGGCATTCGGGCGAATACCGTTTCTCCCGGAAACACGTACCATGCCGGTGGCGTGTGGCAAAGCATCGAAGGGGGCAATCCGGAGCTCTTCACGTTCGCAATGGGTCTGAACCCGACCGGACGGATGGGAACGCCACAGGAGATCGCATCCAGTGTCGTCTTCATCTCCAGCCCACTCTCCAGCCGCACAACGGGCGCGAACCTGCTGATTGACGGTGCTCTCACGCGAGGAATCCAGTTCTAA
>JAYTEZ010000222.1:0-2487 GCA_043734805.1 Microbacteriaceae bacterium | reverse complement strand
CGTCTCGAAGGCCACTGGCGTCTCGAAGGCTACGGACGCGAGTGCCGGTCCGGATCTCAACCGCTGGATCGACGCGCTCGATGCCCCGGACGGTGTGTTCGACGAACTGGTACTTCGGCAGCCGTCCTTCCTCGAGGGGCTCGCCGCGGCATTGACTGCCGACAACCTGGAGAAATGGACGGACTGGCTGCGCTGGCAGGTCATCCGTTCCTCGGCCGCGTTCCTGTCCGATGACTTCGTCGCGGCGAACTTCGACTTCTACGGCCGCACTCTCACGGGTACCCCAGAACTGCGCGCGCGATGGAAGCGCGGTGTCTCGCTCGTCGAAGGTGCACTGGGCGAAGCGGTCGGTCGCATCTATGTTGACCGTCACTTTCCCGACGCGGCGAAGGCGAGCATGGACGTGCTCGTGGCCAACCTCGTCGAGGCGTATCGCCAGAGCATCACCGACCTCGGCTGGATGACCGACGCGACTCGCCAGCGCGCCCTCGAGAAGCTCGACAAGTTCACTCCGAAGATCGGCTACCCGGTGAAGTGGCGGGACTATTCATCGCTCGAAATCTCCGCCGACGACCTGATCGGTAACCTGAGGTCGACGAGCGAGTTCGAGTTCCAGCGTGAGCTCGGCAAGATCGGCAAGCCACTCGATCGCGACGAGTGGTTCATGACCCCGCAGACGATCAACGCCTACTACAACCCCGGATTCAACGAGATCGTGTTCCCCGCAGCCATCCTGCAGTTCCCCTTCTTCGACGAGACCAGGGACGCCGCGGCCAACTACGGCGCGATCGGCGCGGTCATCGGTCACGAGATTGGCCACGGCTTCGACGACCAGGGCTCAAAGTACGACGGCGACGGCAGGCTCACCGACTGGTGGACGGCGGATGATCGCGCGGCATTCGAGAAGCTCACCGGTTCTCTCATCGAGCAATACAACGCCCTGGCCCCGCGGCAGGTGCCGGACCACCATGTCAACGGCGCCCTCACGATCGGAGAGAATATCGGTGATCTCGGCGGCCTCGCGATCGCGTGGAAGGCGTACCTCATTTCGCTCGACGCCAATTCAGGCGATCACCGTGAGCCGCCGGTGATCGATGGGTTCACCGGCGCGGAGCGTTTCTTCCTCTCCTGGGCGCAGGCCTGGCAGCTCAAGGCGCGCGACGAAGAGGTCATTCGTCTCATCTCGATCGACCCGCACTCGCCGAACGAGTTCCGCTGCAACCAAATTGTTCGCAACATCGACGACTTCTATGAGACCTTTGGTGTGACCGAATCCGACCAACTATGGCTGAGACCCGAAGAGCGCGTGACTATTTGGTAGTTGGCATCCGAGACCACGAACGTCGAGAGCGAATCCGGACACCCCGTGTGAGCCGCCATCGCGGAGCTGAAGGAGCAGAGAACTTCTCCAGCGGATTCAACGCGCTTGGGCAACTGGCCTATGCCGGCGCGAAGGTCTCGGCACACGTAGCTGACCTGCGGAGTGGTCTCACCCTCGTTGCGATTGATGACCGGATCGTGCTGCCAACCGCCAGCATCGGCAAGATCCTGTTGCTGATCGAAGTCTCGGCTCGGATAACCACGCGCGATTTCGCCGGCTATGGAATCCTCGACAAGACCCCTGGTGATTCCGTCGGAAACTCGGGCCTCTGGCAACGGCTCCAGGCCCCGGCCTTGCCGGTGTCCGACCTCGCGGTTCTCGTCGGTGCGACGAACGACAACCTCGCGACGAACGTGCTGCTGCGCCAGGTCGGTCTGGAATCTGTGCACGCCCGCACGGAATCGCTTGGGCTCGCCCGAACGGCGCTGCTCGATCTCGTGCGCGACCGACGGGGACCGGATGACGCCCCCCAGCTCTCAATCGGGTCAACCGCCGAGCTCGCCTGGCTGTTTTCCGCACTCTCCCACGGCCAGATCGTCGACCGGGTGACGAGCGAGCGGGTGCTCGGCTGGCTCTCCCTCAACTCCGACCTCTCGATGGTGGCGAATGCGTTCGGGCTCGACCCGCTCTCGCACCGCTCGAACGACCACGGCATCCAGCTCGTCAACAAGACCGGAACGGATGCCGGTGTGCGCTCGGAGGCCGGCCTGCTCAGCGGGTCCCGGGCTGGCATCGCGTACGCGGTCACCGTGCAGTTCGTCGATTCCGGCCTCGCCACCCGGCTGCGGGTGCTTGAAGCACTGCGTACCTTCGGTTACGACCTGTTGGAATACGTGCACTAGTTTCATCCCCCCCATTCGGGTGGGTTGTCGCTCAGGCGGTTGTCGTGGAAATTGCCGTTACATAGCCGCAGGGGGACCCGAAACCCGCCCCGTGCGAAATCTAACCCGAATTCCCGATTACCCGAATCATAGGCATCCCCCGCCAAACCGACGCCCCCGACGTCCGCACTCCCAGTCCGATCAGGCGATCCCCAGCGCTCTCGGAACACTGATGCAGTGCTCGCCGCCGGAAGGCTGACGTATAACCTCCCTTACCCAGGAGCA
>JAYTEZ010000221.1:0-5815 GCA_043734805.1 Microbacteriaceae bacterium | reverse complement strand
TTCGACGAAAGCTGGTGAGCGCTCAGTTGCTGGCGGCGCGACGCTCGCGCTGGGAAACTCGAAGTCCGCTCGCCCGCAATCGCTCGACGAACTGCCGGATGGTGACCGGTTCGGCCCCCGCGGCCACGAGTTCATGGTGCCGATGAGCCGGCACGTCGTAGTGATCGAGGTCAAAGCTTCGGCGCGGGAGTTCCATCCGCTCGGCAAAGGCGTGTAATTCCTCCAGCGAGGTGTCGCTGACCAGATGCGCCCACAGCGTGTCGTGTGCCAACCACCTAGGCTGGTCTATCAACACCGTCATGGGCCGATTCTAGACAAGGGGTACCCGCGGAAATGACTACCTTGGCCCACCGAATCGTTCGCCAGCGCGGCTTCGTTCTCGCTGCAGTCACCGCCGCGGTCGTCTTCACCGTCTTGCTCCTGCAGAACGTGCTTGGCAGCGTTCTCGGCACGCTGATCCTGCTCATGAATGGAGCCCCCGTCGCAGACTACGCGGAGGGCATCCGGCTCAGCTTCCTTCTGCACGCCGCCGGCGCCATTCTCCCGTTCAGTGTCGGAATGCTACTGAGCCTGTGGTTTATCGCGCCCGTGGCCGCTGAACTCCGACTGTTCCATGTCATCACACGCTCTGTTCTTGCCGCGGTCATCGGTGCCGTATTTGCCATAATCGTGACCAGCCTGCTCGGTTTCATCGGCTCGATTGGGTTCGAAGGTGCCCTGTTCGCGAATTCCTTTCCGCGGGCGAGTTTTGACGGAAATAACGCGGTATTCGCGATTGCGTCGGGACTCCAGCTCGGCGTTCAGTACATTGTGAGCGCGACACCGCTGGTCATTCTCAGCGGTGTGCTGCTCTGGATCTGGCTGACGCGGCATCCGACGGAGCATTCGGTTTCCGGCATGCTGGATGCGGTTTGACCGAGTGCCTCAACATCGAGTATTGTTGACCCTTGGTGTGTGCTGGGCCGAGCCCGCAATCGCAAGAGCACGCCAGGACTTCACTGGGCTCCCCAGTCGAATGCAGACTCTCCAGTCAAATAGTTAGGGTTACCAAGTGGTTTACGCAGTTGTGCGCGCCGGTGGTCGGCAGGAAAAGATCGAGGTCGGCAGCATCGTCGTTCTCGACCGTATCAAGGCCGACAAAGACGGCAATGTTGAGCTTGTGCCTGTGCTGCTCGTTGATGGCGACACCATAACGCATGATGCGAAGGCACTCGCGAAGGTCACGGTGACGGCCGAGGTCATCGGTGACCTGCGCGGACCGAAGATCGTCATCCAGAAGTTCAAGAACAAGACCGGGTACAAGAAACGCCAGGGCCACCGCCAGGAGCTCACGCGTATCAAGATCACCGGCATCAAGTAGAGGAGCCGACTACTCATGGCACACAAAAAGGGCGCAAGCTCAACCCGTAACGGTCGCGACTCGAACGCACAACGACTCGGCGTCAAGCGATTCGGCGGCCAGGTCGTCAGCGCGGGCGAGATCATCGTCCGGCAGCGCGGCACCCACTTTCATCCGGGTGTCAACGTCGGCCGTGGCGGCGACGACACCCTGTTCGCCCTCGCCGCGGGCGCGGTCGAGTTTGGTGCGAAGGGCGGCCGCAAGGTCATCAACATCGTGGCGGCGGCCAACTAGTTTTCGATGCGCGTGTTCTGCACGCGGGTCAGCATTTCCTCAGGTTCGGGCGAGCTTCGGCTCGCCCTTGCCCGTTAAGCAGTCGATCAGGTCGGCAGATAAGGATGCGTTGTGGCTACCTTCGTTGACCAGGTAACACTTCACCTCAGTGCGGGTGACGGTGGTGATGGCTGTGTCTCCGTCAAGCGCGAGAAGTTCAAGCCACTCGCGGGACCGGATGGCGGAAATGGTGGCGACGGTGGTGATGTCGTACTCGTGAGTGAGTCGGGAGTCACGACGCTGCTCGGTTTCCATCGAGCGCCCCATCGCAAGTCTGATAAGGGCGGCCAGGGGATGGGCGACCACCGAAGCGGCTCCGACGGCGAAGAGGTCGTGCTCGCGGTTCCGATCGGCACGGTCATCAAAGACGCCGAGGGCAACGAACTCATTGATTTCTCCGAGCCGGGCATGCGCTACGTCGTAGCGCCCGGTGGCCAGGGTGGGCTCGGCAACGCGGCGCTTGCCTCGACCAAGCGCAAGGCGCCCGGTTTCGCTCTGCTTGGCACTCCCGGCTGGGAGGGTGATGTCTTCCTCGAACTCAAAGTGGTCGCCGACGTCGCACTCGTCGGCTATCCGTCCGCCGGAAAGTCGAGCCTCGTCGCAGCTATCTCGGCGGCCAAGCCGAAAATTGCGGACTACCCATTCACGACGCTTCATCCGAATCTTGGCGTCGTGCAGGCGGGCGAGACGCGCTATACCGTCGCCGATGTTCCTGGTCTCATCGAGGGAGCGAGCGAAGGCAAGGGCCTCGGGCTTGAATTCCTGCGGCACGTCGAGCGCTGCTCGGCGCTCCTGCACGTGCTCGACTGTGCGACGCTCGAGCCGGGCCGCGACCCGCTCAGCGACCTCGACGTCATCCTCGGCGAACTCGCCGCGTACCCGGTGCCCGAAGGGCAGCTTCCGCTTCTCGAACGCCCGCAGCTGATCGCTCTCAACAAGATCGACGTTCCGGAGGGTCGCGAGCTGGCGGACCTGGTGCGGCCGGAGCTGGAGGCCCGCGGTTACCGCGTCTTCGAGATCTCCGCCGTGAGCCGCGAGGGCCTGCGCGAACTCTCCTTCGCGCTCGGCGAGCTGGTCGAGGCCGATCGCGTCGTTCGTGCTGCCGAGCCAATCAAGCAGCGCATAGTGCTCCGACCTCGCGCGGCCAACGACGCCGGTTTCACCGTCAGGGTGGAGGGCGGTTCGAACGGGAACACCTACCGTATCGTCGGAGGAAAGCCCGAACGCTGGGTCGCGCAGACCGATTTCGCGAACGAGGAGGCAGTCGGCTTCCTCGCCGACCGGCTCGCGAAGGCCGGCGTCGAGAACGAACTGTTCAAGGCCGGTGCAATGGCGGGTTCGACCGTCATCATCGGGCCGGGAGTCGGTGTCGTATTCGACTGGGAGCCGACGCTCACCTCGACCGCCGAACTTTTGACCGCCCCCCGGGGAACTGACCCCCGGTTGGAACAAAACGAACGACCGACAAGCAAGACCCGCAGGGAAGAATATTTGGCACGCATGGACGGCAAAGCCGCGGCGCGCGCCGAACTTATCCGCGAGCGTGAGGCTGGCATGTGGAACGACGACGAAGGGTTCGCGATCGATAGGGACTCGATTGCGGAGAAGACCGGTGGTACGTCGGAGGACTCATCCGCGAATGACTAGTCCGATCGTTTCCCACTCCGAGGTTCCGCGGGCGCGGCGCGTCGTCGTGAAGGTGGGATCCTCATCGATCAGTGGTGCCAATGCCGGGCAGATCGCCCGGCTCGTGGATGCGCTGGCGGCGGCCCACGGGCGCGGCTGCGAGGTGATTCTGGTGTCATCCGGAGCCATCGCGACCGGCATGCCCTACCTGAAACTGGATGCCCGTCCGTCCGACCTCGCCACCCAGCAGGCTGCTGCCGCCGTGGGCCAGAATGTGCTCATCTATCGCTACCAGGAAAGCCTCGACCGCTACGACATCGTCGCCGGACAGGTCCTCCTCACCGCGGGAGATCTCGAGAATCCGACGCACCGCAGCAACGCCCAGCGTGCCATGGAGCGTCTGCTCGGCCTGCGCATCCTGCCGATCGTCAACGAGAATGACACCGTCGCGACCCACGAGATCCGGTTCGGTGATAACGACCGGCTCGCCGCGCTCGTCTCACAGTTGGTGCGTGCCGACCTGCTCGTGCTGCTGTCGGATGTCGACGCGCTGTACACGAGACCGCCAGGGCAGCCGGGGGCCCGCCGCATCGATCGCGTCGCGTTCGACGACGATCTGGCGGGCGTTGAGTTCGGAGACATCGGATCCACCGGAGTCGGCACCGGGGGAGCCGGCACCAAGGTCGCGGCCGCGAAACTCGCAGCGGGTTCCGGAACACCCGTGCTCCTTGCCTCCACCCGTGATGTGTCGGCTGCGCTGGACGGTGTCGAGCTCGGAACCTGGTTCGACGCGGCCCCGCTGCCTGCTTCTCCCGCTACCTCCAGCTGAGAGCCGACTGCCGGCCCTCTGGAGCGCACGAAGAATTGTCGGATGTCAGCTCGGGATCGAGGGCGTTGGGCGCGACCGTGTCGGAGGACTGCGCGGTGGTGCCGACGAGTCTCTCTCGTCTCGCAATCGAGTACGTGCGCCGTGTTCGACAAGATTCGGCAGATAGGTTCGGATACGGCTGCCCGCGAGTGCATCGAATTCTTCGCGGACGATGTTCGTGATGTGCGAGCGCAATTTACTCGGAAAATGCGTTGCAAGTCGGTCAACGACCTGACGCATGGCCCTGTCCTCCTCCGGAGTGTTCACGACGCGAGTATGTGCCTTGGGGGGCCAGTCGTCAATACCGAAGCACGGTCAGAAACTTAGCGGGCTGCACGCCTGCAAGCGTCAGAGGACCAGCCTGCCAGCTGACAACCAGGCGAAAGCGGTTGTTTCGATGCGCCCAGCCACGGTCCGCGCCACCGCCTCCCTCGAGCGGGGAACTAAACTTGCGGCATGCCTGAGACCGTGCTTCCGACGCGCACCTTCGCCGAGAAACTGACGGCCGCACGAACCGCATCCGTTCTGCTCGCGACCGCGAACGCGGCCCTCAAAAACAGCGCGCTCGAAGCGATCGCGCGAGCGGTAGTGGAGAATGCCGACCGAATCATCCCCGCGAATGACCTCGACCTCGCCAACGGCCGAGAGAACGGTCTCAGCGCTGGCATGCAGGATCGTCTCCGCCTGGACGAGAAACGCCTGGCCGTGCTGGCAGCTGCCGTGCGCCAGATCGCCGGCCTCGTCGATCCGGTCGGCGAATCGATACGCGGCAAGACTCTTCCGAATGGGCTCACTCTCAACCAGGTGCGAGTGCCGTTCGGGGTCATCGGCGTGATCTACGAGGCGCGTCCGAACGTCACCATAGACATCGCCGCGCTCGCGCTCAAAAGCGGCAATGCTGCCGTGCTCCGCGGGGGCAGTGCCGCCGAAAATACGAACCGCGTGCTCACCCGGATCATCCAGCAGGCGATCGCATCGGTCGGGCTCCCCGCCGACGCGGTGCAGACGATCGACGAGTTCGGCCGTGAGGGGGCGAAGCAGCTCATGCGGGCGCGCGGGTTCGTCGACGTGTTGATCCCGCGGGGGAGCGCAGAGCTCATCAACACCGTTGTGCTCGAGTCGAAAGTGCCGGTGATCGAAACCGGCGCCGGCGTGGTGCACGTGTTCCTCGACGAGTCGGCCGACCAGCAATGGGCGATCGACATCGTCCAGAATTCCAAGGTGCAGCGGCCGAGCGTCTGCAACGCGCTCGAGACCCTGCTCGTGCACGGAGCCGCAGCCGAGCGACTGTTGCCGTCCGTGCTGGGATCGCTGCGGGCATCCGGTGTCACGATCCACGGCGACGAGCGCACCCGGGCCATCTTCGCGGATGCGGTGCCTGCGATCGACGAGGACTGGACGACCGAATACATGTCGCTCGACCTTTCGGTGCGCATCGTCGACTCGCTGGACGAGGCGATCGACCACATCCGGCGCTATTCCACACACCACACCGAATCGATCATCACGAACGACCTCGGCAACGCGGAGCGTTTTCTCGCTGAAGTCGATTCGGCCGTCGTTATGGTGAACGCGTCGACCAGGTTCACCGACGGTGGCGAGTTCGGTTTCGGGGCCGAGGTCGGAATTTCGACCCAGAAGCTCCACGC
>JAYTEZ010000220.1:0-3290 GCA_043734805.1 Microbacteriaceae bacterium | reverse complement strand
GCGGATCGCGGCCACATCGCGTTTACCGTTCCAGACATGGCTGATTTCATCTGACGAAAAATGCTCGACTGACAAATCGCTCTCAATCATCTGATGCTGGAAACCTGCCTTCGACGGACGCTCGCAAGCGGAACCGTTACCGGAGGCGATCCCAAACGCTTCTCTGCATAACCGAACCGTTTGACGTGCGCGCTACTCGTGCGGCTTACGACACGGGGGCAGTCCCAACTCTACGAGACCATCGCGGGCCTCCGGAATTGGTCAAGTCAACGCAGCCGCGCGACATTTTCTTGACCGCGTCAGTCCGGGGAATCTCTCTGTCTCGGCAGTTCGACTCTGAGCCGAGGGTGTCTCGCCACTAGAACGGTTTTTCCTGGACGGGCATGTCATGGAGCAGAGCCCCTGCGCGCAATATGCCGGCTTTCGCGCCGATCTGCCCGACGACGGATGTCGAGTTGGCGCTGGCGAAAATGGTGGACTCCCGCAGGGACTTACCTTGCGCCCACTGGCTCAGGAAACCCGAACCGAATGCGTCGCCGCAACCGGTGCGGTCGACAACCGGGGCATCCTCGTACAAACCCGATTCGATGACGGTCTTGCCATCGGTTGTCACCGCGCCGTTGGGGCCGTCCGACACGATGACCACCGGACAATAGGAGGACCCGTGTCGAGCCAGATCCTCAAGCGTGTCCCCGCGCACGAGCAGTTGGGCCTCTTCCTTGTTGACCGCAAGGACTTCTACCTTCTCGAGCAGGGCCATGAGCTCGACCGGTTCTCTCAGTTCGCTGCCCGCGGGATTGAGCATGACCTTCGCGCCGCTGGCGGCGGCGGCGGTAACCGTTCTGTGAAGCACCTTCATGTCGCCCAGCGAGGACAGGTACACCCAGTCCGCCGACGCGATCGGGGAGAGATCGAGTTGATCGGCTGTGGGCAGCGTGCCTCGATAGTTCAAAATGGTGCGCTCCCCGTTATCCGAGAGCAGAATTGCCGAGTAACTTGCGGCGAACGCCTCGTTCCGAACGACGTGCGATGTGTCTATGCCCTCGGCGTCGAGCTCTTCCAGGATGGCGCGGCTGGACATGTCGGTCCCGAGTATCCACACGAACTTGCTGTTCAAGCCCTGACGCGCGAAAGTGGTAGCCGCATTCGAGACGTTGCCTCCCGTCGCGAAGATAACTTCGTCAAGTTCCAACTTCTTCCCCAGGGGGAGTTGTTCGTAGAGAACTCCCTTGTGCTCATGCGGTTTGAACAGTTTCGAGCTGCGCATGAAAACGTCCTGGGTGGCCTTACCGACGGCCACGAGCGTCGGTATCGGCATACTATCGGACGGCCTTGGCCGCGCTGCCGAGAGCATTGATCTTCTCCTCGACAACTACCTGGACGGCGTCGCACACTCCCGGCATCAGTTTCGCCACCGAATACTCATCGGGGTTATCGGCCAGTACCTTCTCCAGTGTTGTGCGAAAGGCGAAGCGCAAGTCGCTATTGACGTTGACCTTGCTCACACCAATTTCAGCCGCCTCGTGGAAAAAGTGCGGTGGCGTACCGCTTCCGCCGTGCAGGCTAATCTGGCAGCCAATCGCGTCACGAATGCGCCTCAGGAGCGCCAAGTCGAGGTTTTTGGGCACCGGATACTTGCCGTGCAGATTACCGACGGCTGCGGCGAAGGTGTCGATACCCGTCGCATCGACAAATTCCCGTGCAGCCTGTGGCGTGCTGAACGTCTTTCTGATTTCTTCGTAGTCGATCTGCTCGGAATGAACATTGCTGGACCCACCGAAATAGTGGGGTTCACTTTCGACTTGGGCACCGGTAAAGCGTGCGTAGTCCACGACTTCTTTGGTGCTCTCAATGATCTCCTCGGGCGTTGCCTGGTGGTTGGCCTGGGATACATCGATGTGGACGAACTCAAAACCAGTATCAATTGCTCGTTTGCAGTCCTCTACCGTTGGGCTGTGGTCGAGATTGACGTACATCTCAATGCCAAATTCTCTCCTGTAGTTGTCGACCAGGTCACGGATGTTCTCGAGGCCCATCGCCGTGACTTCACCGTCGCTTGCTTCGACCATGACCGGTGCATTGAGCCTTTGTGCTGCTCGCGCCACGGCAATCAACGTTTCCTGATTGTCGATATTGAACGCCCCAACCGCAAAATGTTGTCTGCGGCTGCGCCGCATCAGATCTCGTGCACGCGCCGTGTTTTCGCGAATTTGGCTGATCGTCAATGCCATCTGCCGTCGCTCCCTCGAAACATCGTCACGCCGGGCACGGTCTGCCGTCGTTTCCTTGTGGCTGTCATCATTGGTTGGGATGGCTTGGTTTCAGGAGTCCGCTCGAGAGGATGACGTCGCCTCGGTTTGTCCCTCGGCCTCTGCGATCAGCCGGACGGTCTTCAGGAAGCTGTCCGGATTAAGCGAGATGGAGTCGATCCCCTCCCTGACCAGGAAAGCCGCGAACTCAGGGTAGTTGCTGGGCGCCTGCCCGCAAATGCCGATCTTGATACCCGCCGCGTGCGCCTTGTGGATGGCCTCGCTGATCATGCGTTTGACCGCCTCATCCCGCTCGTCGAAAAGTGCTGCCAGTTCTTCGGAGTCTCGGTCAACGCCCAGCACCAGCTGGGTCAGATCGTTGGAGCCGATGGAGAAACCGTCGAACCGGGTGGCGAACTCCTCGGCGAGGATCACGTTGGAGGGGATCTCGCACATCATGTAGACCTGTAGCCCGCTTTCGCCGCGCACCAGCCCATTCTCGGCCATCACTTCCAGCACGCGGTCCGCCTCGGCCAGGGTGCGGCAGAAGGGCACCATGACGATGACGTTGGTGAAGCCGATGTGTTCGCGCACACGCTTGAGCGCCCGGCATTCGAGTGCGAATCCTTCCCGGTAACGGGGATCGTAGTAGCGGGACGCGCCGCGGAATCCGAGCATCGGATTCTCCTCCGGATGCTCGAAGGCATCGCCGCCGACCAGATGCGCGTATTCGTTGGTCTTGAAATCGCTCAGCCTCACGATCACCGGATGAGGGTGGTACGGTGCGGTCAGCTTGGCGATGCCGAGCGCCAGCGTCTGAACGAAGTAGTCTTTCGGGTCGCCGTAGCCGCGAGTGAGATCGCGGATCTGGCGCAGGTCGTTGGCGTTGGTCACGCGCTCGGGATGCACCAGCGCCATGGGGTGGATCGTGATCAGGTTGTTGATGATGAATTCCATACGAGCGAGCCCGACTCCGTCGGCGGGCAGCCGCCACCACTGGAAGGCCGCCGCGGGGCTTGCGATGTTGACCATCACCGCGGT
>JAYTEZ010000219.1:0-1774 GCA_043734805.1 Microbacteriaceae bacterium | reverse complement strand
GACATCCGCAAGTCATATGGGCGTGGTACCGCCCGCCTCGAAGCAGTCAATGCGGGGGCGGGATTCCTCGCGGGGTCTCGAACCTGCCAGCGGGGCGTTGACCACACCAGCCGGTACTCTGGCGGCAGTGGATCGAGGAGGAGAAACGCGTGTTGCTACTCGATGACGCCACCGTCGTCTATTCGGCGAGCGACCTGAGCGCGGCCGCCACCTGCGAGTGGGCGGTCATGCGCAAGCTCGACGCGAAGCTTGGCCGCATCGACGCACCGCCGCAGCCGACTGACGACATGCTCGAGCGCACAGCGCGGCTCGGAGACGCGCACGAATTTCGGATGCTGGAGCGGCTTCGCGCCGCTGGCCCGGTTGTCGAAATCGAACGCCCGGCGCCGACTGAGATCGCCGTCGCGTCAGCGCAGACCCAGGCAGCATTCGCCGGTGGTGCCGACGTCGTGTACCAGGCCGCCTTCTTCGACGGCCGGTTTCTCGGGTACGCCGACTTCATCATCCGCACTCCCGGCGGAACATACGAGGTCTACGACACCAAACTCGCCCGGCGCGCGAAGATCACAGCGTTGCTGCAGCTCGCGGCCTACAGCGAGCAACTGCTGCTACTGGGCATTCCGACGGGGGAGTGGGTGCACCTCGTGCTCGGTGACGGGCGCACGAGTTCGCATCGGCTGCGCGACATCCTGCCGGTCTACCGCAAGCGTCGCGCCCGCCTCGAACACATCGTCGACGAGCGGGTTGCCGACGACGCGCCGACCGGGTGGAGCGACCCCCGCTACGCAGCCTGTGGACGCTGCGCTGTCTGCGAAGAGCAGGTACAGCTTCACCGCGACGTGTTGCTCGTTGCCGGGCTGCGGATGTCTCAGCGCGCCAGACTGCGCACGGCCGGTGTAACGACGATCGATGAACTCGCGAACGGATCCGGTTCGGTCGACGGGATTTCGGATGCCTCGCTCGCCGCCCTGCGCCAGCAGGCCCGGCTGCAACTCCACGCCCCGGCCGACGGCCAGCCACTCGCCTGGACGGTGGTGAACGCGACGGCCCTCGCCGCGCTTCCCGCCCCGGACGACGGCGACGTGTTTTTCGACTTCGAGGGCGACCCGCTGTACCAGGAGAGCCCGGGGTACCAGGAGAGCACGGACGGCACGGAACCCCCGGCAAGCACGTCCTGGGGTCTCGACTATCTGTTCGGTCTCGTCGAGCCGGATGAAACGTTCCGTTCCTTCTGGGCGCACGATCTGGCCGAGGAGCGGCGGGCCCTCATCGACTTTCTGGACTATGTCTCCGCGCGCCGGGCACAGCATCCGGGCATGCACATCTACCACTATGCCGCCTACGAGCGCACACACCTGCTGAGCATCGCCGCCCGGCACGGCGTCGGCGAAGAGGCCGTCGATGACCTGCTGCGCAACAGCGTGCTCGTCGACCTCTACCCGATCGTGCGGCGGGGGCTGCGGATCGGCAGCCGCAGCTACTCGCTCAAGAAGCTCGAGCCGCTCTACATGGCCGATCGCCTGCGCGAGGGTGTTGCCAATGCGGCCGACTCGATCACGGAGTACGTTCGGTCGCGCGAGCTCGCCGAAGCGGGGGACACGGATGCCGCCAGCGCCGTTCTCGACAGCATCGCCGACTACAACCGCTACGACTGCGTTTCGACGCTGAAGCTACGCGAGTGGCTGCTGGCCAGGGCCGCGGAAAGCGGGGTGGCACCCAACTCCGCCGAGACGCTCGCGATCGACGCGCCGATCCGCGAACCGGATCCCGTCTA
>JAYTEZ010000218.1:0-4550 GCA_043734805.1 Microbacteriaceae bacterium | reverse complement strand
GAGGAAAGGGCGGCACCGGTGGCAATCGGAATGGACGAGCCGACAATTCCCGACTCTCCCAGGCTGCCCACCGAGAAATCGGCCAGGTGGAGGGAACCGCCCTTGCCCTTACAGACACCCGTTGCCTTACCGACGAGTTCGGCCATCAATGGGCCGAGCGGAGACCCTTTGCCAATCGGGTGACCGTGGCTGCGGTGGTTTCCCGACATGTAGTCACCGTCCGCTAAAGCGAAGGTGGAACCCACTACCTGTGCTTCCTGCCCGATGCTGGTGTGAACGGTGCCGGGAATGTGCCCACGTTTCACCATTTTAGAGGCGCGTTCGTCGAATCTACGGATCCGCAACATGCGTCGCTGGATCTCAATCAGATCCGGCAAAGACAAATCAGTCATTCTCTTATTTCCTCTCACGCCAGCTCCCTCGTCGTTGGAACCAACGAACCGGAGTCACCTGCATATTTATGCGCTACTGAATTATCTATTATATTTGGTTCGGCGAACACGATGCAACACCTCGAAACGACTCGTTTAAAATGCTTTTGTACTGTCGGCCAGCCGTCTGGGAAGCACCTGGTCGACGACGCTCCCCCACGTGCAAGCGTGAAGAGAGGCCACAAGCTCACAGCAACTCTGGAGCCATCATCGCTTCGTCCAGAATCCGCTCCAGCGAGCCGGGGTCATGCGCGAAGCGACCGAGGAACAGCCCGTCGACCGCCCCGTTCAGGGTGCTGAGCAGGCCGGGGCCCGCGCTTCCGCCATAAATGACTCGCGACGCCTCGAGCCCCGGCTGGCCTCCCAGCCACTCGCGCAGTAGAGCGGTGACGGCCGTGACGTGCTCAACGCTGGCGGATTGCACCGCTCCGATCGCCCATACCGGTTCGTAGGCGATGATCAGGGTTGACTGTCGTGCCACCGTGTCAATGCCCGCGAGCACCGCGTTCAGCTGATCGATACACCGTGCTGCGGCAGCCGCTGGCTTTCCCTCGTGGGGTTCACCGACGCACAGGACGGGTCGCAGCCCATTACGGAGAGCGGCAGCGAGCTTGCGCTGAACGACCGAATCACCCTCGCCGAACAGCTCCCGACGCTCCGCATGGCCGAGTTCAACGTACCTGCAACCGAGCGCTCGCAAATCGGCCCCACTGATTTCCCCCGTGAACGCCCCGCGGTCTTCCCAGAACAGGTCCTGTGCTCCGACCTCGACAGCAGCGCCATCGAAGATATCGATCGCGGATGCCAGCGACAGGAACGTGGGCATAACGAAGAGCGAGACGCGACCGGAAATGATTGCCTCATGCCGTCGCGCGAGTGCCGCAACCGCCGTGCAGTACTCGATCGTCCGTTCGGGATCAAAATACATCTTGAGGCTCACGCCGATGACTACCGGCGTTCTCCATCCAGTCACGACCGGGCACGCCCAATCGTGAACCCAGCCCATCGGCTAGACAGACGCATTCTGCTCATAGTCAGAGAGGATCGCCACCTTGTCAGCGGATGCCGACGACTCGTCGAACTCGTAGGTGAGCCATTCGCGCGCGAGCCGCCGCGCAAGCTCGAGCCCGATGACACGCTGGCCGAACGCAAGCACCTGGGCATTGTTGCTCAGGACGGCGCGCTCGACCGAGTAGCTGTCGTGGGCTGTGACGGCACGGATCCCCGGAACCTTGTTCGCGGAGATTGCCACGCCCAAGCCTGTTCCACACACCAAAAGGGCGCGATCGGCCTTCCCCGCCGCGACGATTTCAGCGGCCGCGATGGCGATCGTCGGATACGCAGTGTGGTTGTCCGCGTCGACGCCAACATCCTCGATCAGTTCGACCTGGGGGTTGGTCAGGAGGTCGGCCTTCAGCGCCTCTTTGTAGGTGTAGCCTGCGTCATCCGATCCGATGACGATACGAATTTTGGGGTTCATTAGGTCTCTCCTTGCGTGGTCCTGAGTACTCGTGCAATGGCATCCATGGTCAGGGCGAACGAAACCGCCCCGGGGTCTGGGCTGCCCAGGCTCTTCTCCCCGTGCGGTCGGGCGCGACCCATTTTGGGAAGCAGGTCGGCGGTGCCCGCGGCAGCCTTTGTGGCTTCGGCGGATGCTGCAGCCCAGGCATCTGCGATACTCGCGCCTGCTTGCGTCCGCTCGGTGAGGGCATCCACAAACGGGAAAAAGGCGTCCAGCATCGTCTTGTCACCGAGCCGGGCCTCGCCGAACCGGGCAATCGCATCCCGGGCGCTCGTCACCCCTGCGACGATCGCCTCCGGCGTCGGAACAACCGTGTCACCGAGCGCGTCGGCGACTTCGCGGAGCGCGATGCCCCACAACGCACCCGAGGTTCCGCCCGCACGGTCGGCCCACGCGTCGCCAGCAGCGCTCATGATTGTGCCTGCTCCCGCGCCGCGCCCGCCTACCGCCTGGGCGGCGTTCACTGCAGCGGTGACGCCACGCTGCATGCCGATGCCATGGTCGCCGTCCCCGGCGACCGAGTCGAGCCGGCCGAGTTCGTCGACGTTGTCGTTGATGACCGACTTCATCGCGTCGAGGCACTTGAGGATGCAAACTCCGGCCGTGCGGGAATCCTCGGTCGCTTCCGGGATCGGCGCGGTCTCCGTCTCCTCGTCGGCGGCGACCGCCATCGACTCCCGCGACGCGACCGTGCCCTTCTTGTACGCGGGAGTGTAGGCGGGCGAGGTCCACGCCTGTTCGAGCTCATCGTCCAGCCAGAACAGCGTCAGCGAGATCCCGGCCATCTCGAAACTCGTGACGAGCTCGCCGACATCCGGCTGCACAATCTCGACCCCCTCGGCCGCCAAAATCGAAGCAACACTTCGGTAAGTGACAAACAGTTCCTCATATTTCACGGAACCGAGTCCGTTAAGAATGAGGGCAACTCGCGGGCGGCCCTCGGCCGGAACATCGGCTGGTCCGGCACTCAGAAGGCTGGACACCATGTACTCGGCAAGTTCGTGAGCCGAGGGAATGTCGCGCTCGTCGATCCCGGGTTCACCGTGGATTCCCATTCCGACCGCCATGCGGCCCTCGGGCACGGTGAAAATCGGCTCCTCCACGCCGGGCATCGTGCATCCCGAGAATGCGACTCCGAGAGAGCGAGTGCGATTGTTCCCCCGGTTCGCAAGTTCCCAGACCTCGTCGAGCGATCGGCCCTGCTCCGCAGCCCATGAGGCCGCCCTGAATACCGCCAGGTCACCCGCGATTCCGCGACGCTTATGCTTTTCTGCTTCGCTGGCACTGAAGATGTCATCGGTGACGACAACAGTGCGGGTCGGAATACCCTCGCCGTTGAGCCGCGCCTGCGCCTGGTCGAAGTTGAGCACATCGCCTGTGTAATTGCCGTAGCTGAACAGGACTCCAGCGTTCCCGGCCGCTGCCTTCGCGACGTTGTAAATCTGCTGCGCCGAGGGAGAAGCAAAAAGGTTACCCATCGCAGCACCGTGGGCGAGTCCCTGGCCGACAAGCCCGGCAAACGCCGGATAGTGACCCGAGCCACCACCGATCACGACCGCGACCTGACCATCCGGAATCGTGAATGACCGCACAACCCCGCCGTTTACCCGGCGCACGAGAGATCCATTCGCAGCAACGAAACCATCGATCATTTCATCGGCGAATGCGGCGGGATCATTGAGCAGATAGGCCATTGTTCACGCGCGTTCCTGGGTGAATTACAACAACAATCCTCGAATGATTGGATTGCGTGCGCTTACGATTACTGAGACGCGCCGCTGCTGCGTCGAAGCGACCGGGTCAGTCGCCACCAGATGGTCCTGGCATTGACTGACCCGGCGCTGTTGGTTCTACTCGCCCAGCGCGAACACCGTGTACTTCGCGATGTTGTCAGCGTTGATGAGGATGCAGTCGAAGGACTGCTTCTCGGTGGCAACGCCGGTCTTGCCGGTCCTGATGTAGGAGTCGGCCTGGTCGACTGCCGCCTTGGCGTAGACGGTAACCGGCTGGATGACGCTGTAAGCCAAGGTTCCGGCCTTGATGGCCAGAGCCCCGTCTGGAGAACCGTCGAAGCTGCCGATGATGAGGGTCTTGCCCGCTTCCTTGAGCGCTGCAATCGCGCCGACTGTCATGATGTCGCTACCGGAGATCATTCCCTTGATGGTCGGGTGGGCCGTCAGCAGAAGCTGCATCTTGTCGTGACCCTGCTTCGTGTCCCAGTTGGCGACCTCCTGGCCGACCAGCTTCATGTCCGGGTACTGCGAAAGTACGGACTTGTAACCGTTCGAGCGGGTGGCAGCGTTGTTGTCCGACGGCTTGCCGAGCAGCTCGACATAGTCGCCCTTGCCGCCCATGGCCTTCACGAACTCGGTAGCACCGAGCGCAGCGCCCTGGGCATTGTTTGCAACCAGCTGGCTCTTTGCGAGGCCCTCTTTGTTGATCTCAGAGTTGACGAGGAATACGGGAATCTTCGCCGTGACGGCCTTCTGAACAGCGCCGATCGATCCGCTGGCGTCAGCCGGATCCAGGATGATTGCGACTGACTTGTTGGTGATAGCGGTGTCGATCAGGTCGCTCTCGGCCTTGGTGTCGCCCTT
>JAYTEZ010000217.1:0-2913 GCA_043734805.1 Microbacteriaceae bacterium | reverse complement strand
GATCGTGACGGCGTCGAATTCGCCGTCCTTGAAGGGAAGCGCCATGGCATCCGCCTCGACGAAAGTGAGGTTCGGATGCTTGTGCCGGCCGACCTCGATCATCCCCGCGGAGAAGTCGGCAGCGACCACATCTGCCCCGCTGCGGGCCAGGGCTGCCGAACTGGTGCCCGTGCCAGCCGCGATATCGAGGATGCGTTCGCCGGTCTGTGCGGCGACGGCCCGCACGGTCGCAACGCGCCAGATGATCGAGTTGCCCATCGACAGCACGGAGTTGGTGCGATCGTAGTGCTTCGCAACCCCATCGAACATCGCGGCGACCTCCTGGGGGTGCTTACTCAGATCTGCCTTGGCCACGGTGACAAGTCTAGTTCAGGCGTCCTGTGCATCAGCGGTCTCTCCGAAAGCGCGGGATAGTCTTTCATCGTGACCGGTTCAGAGCACTCCGTACCCGTGCTTCCGATACCCCCTCTCACCGTCGAGACAACGGAGACGGCCGACCTCGGCCCGCTCGTTCCCCTGCTCGATCCGCGGCATCCGCTGCTCTGGATGCGCCGCGGCTTCGGGCTCGTCGGACTCGGTGAAGCGCTGCGCCTCGAATTCTCGGGCCCGAATCGAATGACGGATGCGGCGACCGCCTGGCACCGCATCGTCGCGGCCGCTTCGGTGACTGACCCGCTCGCGCGAACCGGAACGGGGCTCATTGCACTCGGCAGTTTTGCCTTCTCCGATCATTCCGCCGCCTCGAGCGTACTGATCGTCCCCTCCGTCATCGTCGGACGCGACAAAGGTCAGAGCTGGATCACACGCATCGGCGTCGGCGGCGTAGCCCCGCTCGCGATCCCCCCGCTGGTGCCCTATGGCGACGACTACCGCGTCACCCTGCACCCGGGAGCGATGGGCGCAGACGACTATCGCGCTGCCGTCACCGCGGCCGTCACGCGCATCCGGGATCACGAACTCAGCAAGGTCGTGCTCGCTCGCGAGCTCGTCGGAGAGCTGCCCACTGGTGCGGATCTGCGGAGGGCAATCGATGCCCTCGCACTCGGCTACCCGGACTGTTGGACCTTCAGCATCGACGGCTTCATCGGCTCGAGCCCGGAGACTCTGGTCAGTGTCGACAACGGGTCGGTTTCCGCGCGCGTACTTGCCGGCAGCGCCGCGCGCGGCACGGATTCGCGCTCCGACCAGGACGCCGCGACCGCTCTCGCCACCTCGGCGAAGGACCAGGACGAGCATGAGTATGCCGTGCAGAACGTGCTCGCATCGCTGCGCGCGCACAGCCCGAATGTGACCGCGAGCGAGATGCCGTTCACGCTGAAGCTGCCGAACCTCTGGCATCTGGCGAGCGACATCGATGGCGAACTCACGGACGGCTCGACCTCCCTCGATCTGATCCAGTCGCTGCACCCGACGGCGGCGGTGGCCGGGACCCCGACCGCGGAGGCGCTGCGACTCATCGACGAGCTCGAACCGTTCGACCGCGGTCGTTATGCGGGCCCGGTCGGTTGGGTCGGCGCGGATGGCGACGGCGAGTGGGCGGTCGCGCTGCGGAGTGCCCAGATCTCAGATTCCGGCGCCGTGACCGCCTATGCGGGGGCGGGCATCGTCTCCGAATCTGTAGCGGAGCGCGAGCTGCTCGAGACGCGCATGAAGTTCCGCCCGATCGTCGAGGCGCTCAGCTAACTCAGGTCTCTCAGCAAATTCAGGGCGCTCAGCTAACTCAGGGCGAGGCGCGCCTTCTCGGCGTCCACGTCGTAATCGACCTGCGGCCAGTCCAGCCCCAGTCCGTTGAGCGCGTCGAGCAGCAGGCGCTGCACGGCGATGCGCGCGTACCACTTGTGATTCGCGGGAATCACGTGCCACGGGGCATCCGGTGTCGATGTCTTCTCGAGCGCGAGCTGGTACGCCTCCTGGTACCGCGACCAGAGCTCGCGTTCGTTGAGGTCGCCCGGGTTGAACTTCCACTGTTTGTCGCTACGCTCCAGCCGTTCGGCGAGCCGCGCCTTCTGCTCATCGGCGCTGATCTGCAGCATGACCTTGACGATCGTCGTGCCAGAGTCCGTGATCTCCTTCTCGAACTCGTTGATGAGACCGTAGCGCCGGGTGATAACCGCCGGTTCCGCGAGATTGCGCACGCGACCGATGAGCACATCCTCGTAATGCGAGCGGTCGAAGACGCCGATGATACCGGGGGCCGGAAGTTTCTGGCGCACCCGCCAGAGGAAGTCGTGAGCGAGCTCGTCTTTCGTCGGCTTCTTGAACGCGTGCGCCCTGATTCCCTCCGGGCTGATTCCCCCGACGACGTGCTCGACGATGCCACCCTTGCCGGCGGTGTCCGTCGCCTGAAGTATGAGCAGCAGCGAACGCGTGCCACCGAACCGGCTTTCCGCCCACAGCTTCTCCTGAAGGTCGTTCAGCTCCGCATGATTCGCGGACAGCATGGCCTCGCCGTCCAGCTTGCTGGCGTCGATACCGGGCGTCGACGAGGTGTTCACATCGGCGAGCACAAAGCCCGGCCCCACCCTGAGAAGCTGACCGGGGTCTGAAGTCCACGTTGATTTCGACATGGGGTGATATTACTAGCGCGGCAGCGGCACCTCGAGCAGGGTCGGAAATTCGGATGCCGCGAGCGCCTCATCGAGTTCGCCGCGGTTGTTCGCGACACGGTATTCCCACCCGTACGCGGCGGCAAGCGAACGCAGGTCAACAGACTGCGGCGTGTACAACACGCGATCAAAGGCGCCGCGCGGCGCCGACGCAGCGACCTCGAGCCCGTCGAAGATCGTACCGCCGCCATCGTTGCCGACGATCACCTGGATTCGCGGGCGAGCTTCACCGACTCCGAACAGCAGTGCGCCGACATCATGCAGCGCGGCAAGGTCGCCGAGCAGCACGCGGGTCGTGCCCGCCGCG
>JAYTEZ010000216.1:0-5624 GCA_043734805.1 Microbacteriaceae bacterium | reverse complement strand
TCGGCAGGCCTGCCCGCTGATCTCGCCACTCTCGACGCCCGGGCGATCTCGGCCTGGTTCGGCGATCACAAAGTGCTCGACCGGGTCTCACTCACCATGGAGGCGGGCAAGATCACGGCACTGATTGGGCCATCCGGATGCGGCAAGTCGACGTTCCTGCGCATCCTGAATCGAATGCACGAGATGGTTCCCTCGGCGTCCCTCGCGGGAGAAGTGCTGCTCGACGGGGTCGACATTTACGGTGCCAGCCGTCGACTCACCGAAGCGCGGCGCCACATCGGCATGGTGTTCCAGAAGCCCAACCCTTTTCCGGCGATGTCGATCTATGACAACGTTATTGCCGGCTTGCGCCTGACCGGGATCAACGCGAGCCGTGATACCAAGGACCGTCTCGTTGAGGCAAGTTTGATCAAGGCCGGCCTCTGGAAGGAGGTTCGGGATCGCCTGCGCCAGCCCGGCGGTGGACTTTCGGGTGGGCAGCAGCAACGTCTCTGCATCGCGCGTTCCCTCGCGGTGCGTCCCCGTGTTCTGCTCATGGACGAACCGTGTTCGGCCCTCGACCCGACCTCTACCCGGGTCATCGAGGAGACAATGCTCGAGTTGGCGAAAGAAGTCACCATTGTCATCGTGACCCACAATATGCAGCAGGCACAGCGGGTCTCCACCAACTGTGCATTCTTTCTCGCCGCCCAGGGGACGCCCGGTGCGATCGTCGAGCAGGGCGACACCGAAGCGATGTTCGACAGCCCGATCGACCAGCGCACTTCCGACTACGTGCACGGGCGTTTCGGGTAGCGCTGTGAGAACAACCCCTGGTCAAGCACAGCCCGATTCAACTCCATCCGATGCCATCGCGCCTGATGCCATCGCGCCTGATGATCGGTACCATTTCGGGGCCGGCTGGTTGAGCGTCGGCTCGGCGATCGTCATTATAGCGATCGTCATTTCGGGCTTTGTCTCCGGGTGGTGGCAGCACGGGTCAGCCTCATCGACCCGGTCAACGCCAGCCGAGGCGCAGTTCATACCGGTTGCCGCGCCGGCGCCGCTCCCGGAACCCACCGCGGCAGCTACCCAAGCAGGTGCCCCAGCAGCTTCCCCAGCAGGAACCGCTTCGACGGGCACGACGCCGGTGCAGGCGGCATCCGGGATCGCAGACCGCGTCGATGCCGGCTGGCTCGACCGCATGTCCGCCGCCACCAGAATCCCCCGTCGGGCGCTCGCCGGTTATGCCGGAGCAACTCTGGCGACCGCCACCGATCAGTCGGGTTGCCACCTCACCTGGACTACGCTCGCGGCCATCGCCCAGATCGAATCCGGTCATGGACAGCACGGTGGCGCGACCCTGCTCGAGAACGGGTACACCGACAAACGCATTCTCGGACCGGCCCTCGACGGCGGCTCGTTCGCGAGCATCCACGACAGCGACGGTGGCACGTGGGATGGGGATGTCGCGTGGGACCACGCCGTCGGACCGTTCCAGTTCATCCCACAGACCTGGGCCAAATGGGGCGCCGACGGCAACGGCGACGGACAGGCCGATCCCAACCAGATCGATGACGCGGCCCTGTCGGCGGCGCGCTACCTCTGCCACTCCGGTGACCTGTCGCAGTCGGTGACCTGGCGCGCTGCGGTGTTCTCCTATAACCACCTCGACAGCTACGTCGACGAGGTCGCACGGTCAACCAATTCGTACTCTGCGCTGGCAGACGTCGTCCGTTAGTCGGTGTCGCGCTGGGTCGAAGTCGCGCTAGTCGAAGCCGCGCTAGTCGAAGTCCAGGCTGAGCTTGCGCAGCAGCGCCGCGAGACGCTCCTGGTCAGCGGGCGAAAGGGCGTCGAGCAGCTCTCCCTCGGCCGTGAGCAACTGTCTGATGGCGGCATCGACGCGTTCCTGGCCGGCCGTCATCATCATCACGAGGATGCCTCGGCCGTCGTTCGGGTCCGTGCGGCGTTCGACGAGCTGGCGCTCGACCAGCCGATCGATTCGGTTCGTCATGGTGCCGCTCGACACGAGCGTCTGCTGCAGCAGGGCCTTCGGACTCAGCTGATAGGGCTTGCCGGCTCGACGCAGGGCGGACAGCACGTCGAACTCCCACGACTCGAGTCCGGATGCCGTGAAAGCCACCCGTCGCGCCCGATCCAGGTGCTTCGAGAGTCTGCCGACGCGCGACAGCACCTGCAGCGGCGCGAAGTCCAGATCGGGACGCTCGCGCGACCAGGCGCCGACGATGCGGTCGACTTCGTCGTGTGCGGGCATCCGTCCATTATCCCGTGAGTCCCGCTCCCGTCCTGCTCCCGTCCTGCTCCCGTCCCGCTCCCGTCCCTGCTCCCAAAACGCAGGACATTCACCACCGAACGGGCAGTTTCGGCACGAATGATGGGTCGCGGTGGTGAATGTCCTGCGTTTTGGGAGGCACGCTACGTTGGGCACGATTCGGAACGGGCGAGCGGATGCCGCAGCCGGTGCTCAGCGTGGTGCCCGGCACCCGGGGCGCATCTGACAGAATTGACCGCGTCGCGGGTTCTCACCGGCCCGCGCGATCCGCCTTAGTGTAACGGCAGCACGACAGCCTTTGGAGCTGTTCGGTCCAGGTTCGAATCCTGGAGGCGGAGCTATGAAGAGACGCTGACGTGTCTCTTCATAGCTCCGCTGTTCGGACGCAGCGCGAAGAGGAGCGCAGCTCCCTGCTCGCTGCGTGTGCGGAGCACGACCGGCCGGATGTCGGTCAGATGAGCCGCGAGAAACACAAGGAGTAGACATGACCGATTCACCTCTCGCCGTCATCATCCTCGCGGCGGGCCAGGGCACGCGAATGAAGTCGTCCCGCCCGAAGGTCCTGCATCACCTCGCGGGGGTGCCGCTCGTTTCCCATGTGCTCGCGACGGCCGAGGAGCTCGGCCCCGCGCACATTGTCGTCGTCGTGCGCCACGGGAGGGATGCGGTCGCGGCGGTCGTCGCGGAGCAGGCTCCGCAGGTGATCATCGTCGATCAGGACGACGCTCCAGGCACCGGTCGTGCGGTCGAGCTCGGACTCGCCGGACTGCCGCAGGGCTTCGCCGGGCACGTCGTTGTGCTGAGCGCCGATGTTCCGCTGCTCGACGCCGCGACCCTGCGCGGCCTCGTCTCCAGCCACGAGCGTGCGGGAAACGCGCTCACCCTGCTCAGCGCGTATTTCGCCGATCCGACCGGACTCGGACGTATCGTGCGCGACGGCCACGGCGGCTTCGAGTCGATCGTTGAGCAGAGGGACGCCTCCGAAACGCAGCTCCAGATCACCGAGATCAATGCTGCCGTCTACGTGTTCGAGGCGGCCGCCCTGCGGATGGCGCTCGCCGGGATCGGCACCGACAATGCACAAAACGAAAAGTATCTGACGGATGCCGCGGCGGGCATCCGCAGATCCGGCGGCCGCATCGAGGCCGTGCCCGTCTCAGACCGGTGGCTCGTCGCCGGCATCAACGATCGCGCCCAGCTCAGCGCGGCGGCGGCGGAATTCAACGCCCGCATCGTTCGCGGCTGGCAGCTCGCCGGAGTCACGATCCAGGATCCCGCGACCACCTGGATCGACCTCAAGGCGACCATTGCGGAAGACGTCGAAATTCTCCCCGGCACGCAGATCAGGGGCGCGACGGTGATCGAGCGCGACGCGATCATCGGGCCGGATACCACCCTCCTCGACTGCGAGATCGGTGAGGGCGCAACCGTTGAGCGCACCCATGCGACGCTCGCCGTGATTGGCAGGAACGCATCCGTTGGTCCGTTCTCCTACCTGCGTCCCGGTACTTACCTCGGTGAGGACGGCAAGATCGGCGCGTTTGTCGAGACCAAGAACTCGCGCATCGGCCGCGGGTCGAAGGTGCCGCACCTCAGCTACATTGGCGACGCCGAGGTCGGCGAAGAGTCGAACATCGGTGCCGGCACGATCACGGCCAATTATGACGGCGTCAACAAGAACCGCACGACGATCGGTTCTCACGTGCGAGTTGGCTCGCACGGCGTCTTCGTCGCCCCGGTTAGGATTGGTGACGGAGCCTATACGGGAGCGGGAGCGGTCGTGCGAAAAGATGTGCCGGCTGGCGCACTTGCCATCACGGTGGCTCCGCAGCGCAACCTGGTCGGCTGGGTCGAAGAGAAGCGGCCGGGCACGGCAGCGGCGAAAGCAGCAGCAGCGGCCGACGAAACCGCCTGACACTTTTCCACCAGCACGACAGCACACCAGCACACCAGCACGGCAGCACACCAGTTCGACCACCGAAACTCATTTCTACCCAGGAGAGCAGGGCACGTGGCCGAGATCACCGCCACCGGCAAAAAGCGACTCGTGCTCGTGACCGGTCGCGCGCATCCTCAGCTCGCCATCGATATCGCGATAGAGCTCGATGCCGACCTCGTGCACACCGACGCCCGCACCTTCGCGAACGGTGAAATCTACGCCCGCTATGACGAGAGCGTTCGTGGTTGCGACGCCTTCGTCATCCAGTCCCACACCTATCCGATCAACGAGTGGCTCATGGAGCAACTGATCATGGTGGATGCCCTCAAGCGGGCATCGGCGAAACGGATCACCGTTGTCGCACCCTTCTATCCGTATGCGCGCCAGGACAAGAAGGGGCGCGGACGAGAGCCCATTTCTGCCCGTCTGGTCGCCGACCTGTTCAAGGCGGCCGGCGCCGACCGGATAATGAGCGTCGACCTGCACGCCGCCCAAATTCAGGGCTTCTTCGACGGCCCGGTCGATCACCTTTTCGCCATGCCGGTGCTGCTCAAATACTTTCAGGAGCGGCTCGACCCCTCGACCCTCACCGTGGTCTCACCGGACATGGGACGGGTGCGGGTCGCCGACATTTGGAGCGACAAGCTCGGAGTTCCGCTCGCGATCATCCACAAGCGACGTGACCCGCTGGTTCCGAACAAGGTCACCGTGCACGAGATCGTCGGAGCGGTAGAGGGCCGCACCTGCCTCATAGTCGACGACATGATCGACACCGGCAGCACGATCGTGAAGGCGGCCGAGGCGCTCAAGGAAGCGGGGGCTCTCAACGTGGTCGTCGCCGCAACGCATGCGGTGTTCTCCGCGCCGGCCAGCACCATTCTGGACTGCGAATTCATCGACTCAGTCGTGGTCACGGATACCCTGCCGATCCCGCAGGAAAAGCGCTTCCCGACCTTGACTGTGTTGCCGATCGCCCCGCTAATCGCGAGAGCGATTCATCAGGTCTTCAGCGACGGTTCTGTCACCTCGATGTTCGACGGCGCCGCGTAGGGTCGCCCGCGTATCGAGTAGCGCCCGAGACCGCTAGGTGTTCGTGCCGGGCTTTGGAACGGGGGAGAGCTTCGGCGAAATCGGGATGAGGCCGAGGGAGGCGACGTGCCTGTCGCCGCCGAATGCCCCAACCGAGAAGCATTCCCAGCCGAGCCCGCCAGGGCCGAACATTTCGAAACGCGCCGATGCCCCGGTAGCATCCGGAGTCTCGTAGGCCACCCAGGCTTCGCAGGCGACCCGCGCCGTGTCCGCGCCGACCGAGATGGTGGTGATGACACCGGGCAGCACGAGGCCGGCGATGCCGACGATCACGATCACGCGCATCAACAGAACGAGCCGCGCGCTGCGGAGCGGTCGGCCACT
>JAYTEZ010000215.1:0-1931 GCA_043734805.1 Microbacteriaceae bacterium | reverse complement strand
ACCGTGAGAACGAGCGTGCCTGTCGGCGTGCCCGGCGGAATCGTGACATCGATGGATGCCCGACCGACCTCATCCGTCAGGTTGACGATTGCCGGGTCGATCGGAGCGCTCCCGAGCACCGTTTGACCGGCGCTCACCACCGCCGTTCCGACGTTGGGCTCGCCGTTGCTGAACAGCAGCGAGGAGAGCCCGAGAGTCACGGTGTCGCCGGGCTTGTAACCGGTGGCAGACGGTGCTGACAGCTTCACTCCGACCGCGCGCTGAGCGTAGTCCGGTGACGCGGTGGGATTCGCGACGAAGTAGTCGACCATGCTCTGCAGGTCGATCTTGCCGGTGTCGCCCCGGTTCGTCCCGTTCCGGAGGGTGACAAAGTTGTCGCCACCGGCCGCGAGGAATGAGTTGGCAACAACCTTGAAACTGTCACCGGGCAGCACGAGTGCGCCGTCGACGTAGATCGCCTCGACGTGGTTGCCCGCGGTGGCGGTCGGGTCGTAGGTGTATTTGAGGGATTTGGACACGCCGAGTTTCAGGAATGGACGGCTCGCTGCAGTGGGCTGCCACTGTTCCTCGAGAACCTGCTTGAGCTGCGCGGCGGTGAGCGTTTCGGTGATGAGCGTGTTGGCGAACGGTTGCACGCTCGCCGCCTCCTGGTAGGTCACGCGACCGTCGACGTCGTTCGGCGTTGTCGGGCTGGCGGCATATTTAAGGTCGGTTCGGAGCCCGCCGGGGTTCATCAGTGCGATCTGCGCCCCTCCCGCCTTCGTGGCCCACAGTTGCACGTCAGCGACGAAATTGCCGAGCGGTGACTCCCCGCCGCGATTCTCGGTGCCTGCCGTCGACTGGCTGGCCCGATTGAAGTCAGCCGTAATCATCCCAACGGGAACGGAACCCCTGTCCTTCGCCGCGGCCACGGCGGTGGCGACGATCTGGGCCACTGCCGGGTTCGGCGCGAAGGCGCCGAAGAGTGGCTTCACCTCTGACGTGATGCTGAGCAGCGCGCGGCTGGTCGGATCGACCGAAAGCGCCAGGTGACCGAAGGCCTCCCCATACTTGCCGGCCTGGAGTACCGGGCGAGTCCTGTTGGTGCCCGGGATCGCGATGGTGTGGTTGTAGGCCAGGTGCGTGTGACCGGAGACGATGGCGTCGACATTGGCGTCGACATTGGTGACGATCTTGCCAAACGCCGAATTATCGGTGGCCGACGCGAGCGTGGTATCCGCTGCGCCATCGTGAACGGTGAGGACGATCACATCCGCTTCGCCGTTCGATAAGTCTCCGTCCCTGAGCTGGTCGGCGACCCGATTGACCTCGGTGGGGATGTCTCGAAACTCGAGATTGGCCACACCGGCCGGGGTCACGAGGGACGGTGTCTCATCCGTTGTCGCCCCGATGAAGCCGACGGTGACGCCGCCGACCTTCTTGAGCGTGTACTGGGCGTAGGCCGGCTTTCCCGTGGCCCGGTTGTAAATATTGGCGCTCAGCAGCGGATAGTTCGTTGCGGGGATGATGCGACCGTCAAGATCAGCCTGGCCCTTGTCCAGCTCGTGATTGCCGATCGCGCTCGCGTCAATGCCGATGATGTTGAGCGCGTCGATTGTCGGCTTGTCGTCCTGGATGAACGAGGTGAACGTCGACGCCCCGATCGAGTCTCCCGCTGCGACTACGAGGGTGTTGGGATTGGCCGCACGGTACGAATCAACCATGCCGGCGAGCACCGCAGCGCCAGCCGAGGGCCTTGATGCCTCGAGGCGACCGTGAAAATCGTTGAAGGTGAGGATGTCGATGGCGACGGGAGGAGCGATGACGGCGAAGGCCGCCGGAGCCGCGAGCCCCGAGACTCCGAGCACGAATGCAGTGACGAGCGCCGACAGGACAATTCGCCGCGACCGCGGAGGGGATGAGTGGGGTGCCATGACTTCTTGTGCTCCTTC
>JAYTEZ010000214.1:0-6889 GCA_043734805.1 Microbacteriaceae bacterium | reverse complement strand
ATGGGAATCGCCGAACTCGGCGCGAGAGACTCGCCCCCGGTGTGGCGGAGGAAGTCGGCGAACGCCACGGCGGCCGCCGCGCCACCACCCACCGCGTTGAACAGGCTGACCAGCTGGGGAATATCGGTCATTTTGACCGTTCGGGCACGGATGGCGCCGAACGCTCCCCCGACGATCGCTCCGAGCGCGAGCGCTACCCAGCCGATCCAGTTGCCGTCACCGCCGAGGATGGCGACCACGAGGGTGTTGAGAACGGCCACGATCATGCCGGCGGCGGAAATCAGGTTCCCCCGCCGCGCCGTCGACGGGGTTCGCATGCGGTGCAGTCCAACCACGAAGAGCGTCGCCGCGATCAGGTAGACGAACCCGGTCGCCGTTTCGAGAGCCGTCACCTCTCGTCGCCCGGTCGGTGTGAGGGTTGCCTGGCCGATGCAAGCGCATTCGGTTTTCGGAACATCCGCAGCATCCGATCGGTCACGACGTATCCGCCGAACACGTTCGCCGCGGCGAGTGCCGCTGCAATGAACGTGAGCACGTAGCCGGTCGGGCTGTTCGAGACGGCCGCGATCGCGATCGCACCCGCAATGACGACACCGTGAATCGCGTTCGCCCCCGACATCATCGGTGTGTGCAGGGTCGAAGGGATCTTGCTGATCACCTCGAATCCGACAAGCAGGCTCAGGATGAAGATTGCCAGGTTGGTGAACATCGTCTCGGTCATGCCGGTAACACCTCCACGGATTCTTCGGATGAGGCGCCGGATGCTTCCGACAGGAGAGGTTCGAGCCCCGCCGCCTCGCGCACGATCGGGCTGGTCACGCTGCCGGCGTTGCACACGATCACGCTCGAGTGCACCTCATCCGTCGGATCGATCGAAATCGCGCCGCCGTCGATGAGCGACGCGGCGAGCGAGCCGATGAGCGCCGAGACGTTTCTCCCGTACATCTGGGAAGCGGATGTCGCGAGGTCGGAGGCGAGGTCGCCCGCTCCGATGACGATGACACCGCGCTCGGTGACGATCCGACTGCCGTTGACGGAACCGGCGACATTCCCGCCACGCTCGCTCGCGCCCAAGTCGACGCAGACCGAACCGGGCGAGAGAGTGGCGAGGGTTTCGGCGGATACGAGCAGTGGCGGGGTGCGGCCGGGAACCTTTGCCGTGGTGATGATCACGTCGAAATTCTTGAGCTGTTCGGACAGCTCAGCCTGCTGCCGGTCGAGTTCCTCGGCGGTCGTTGCCCTCGCATAGCCGCCGGCTCCAGCGCCCTCCGCGACCGAGGAGGTCAGAAACTGTGCACCGAGCGATTCGACCTCACCCCGGGATGCCGGGCGCACATCGTAACCGGTGACGACCGCCCCCAGCCGCTTTGCCGTGCCGATGGCCTGCAGCCCGGCAACGCCCGCACCGAGCACGATCACGCTCGCCGGACGTGCGGTTCCGGATGCCGTGATCATCATCGGGAAGTACCGGCCGAAAGCCTCCGCCCCGACGATGGCCGCGCGGTAGCCGGCCGCGCTCGACTGCGATGTCATCGCATCCATGGACTGCGCCCGGCTGAGGGTGCGCGGCAGCAACTCGAAGGCCGCCACCGTTACACCGTTCGCGGCCAGCCGACCCATCAGCTCCAGGTTGTTGAGCGGATCCACGAGCCCGATGAGCACCTGTCCGGGGCGCAGTGCGTCGGCCACGGCATCGTTCGGGCAGCGCACAACCGCGAGGACGTCGGAGCGGTTGAGGATGTCCGCGCGCGAACCGAGTGTCGCGCCGGCCGAGACATAACTCGCGTCCGGGAAACTCGCCGTGAGGCCCGCACCCGGTTCGATGGTGACCGAGCGCCCGTCCTTGACCAGCCGGGCCACGGCCTCCGGATCGAGGGCAACCCGGCGCTCGCCATCCGCCGTTTCCTTCAGCACGCCGACCGTGATCACAGTCACCGAGCGTACCTCGAATGTGGCGGGAGGGACATGGACGGCGCGGGGTTCGTCACGACATTGTTTCGAGTCTCCGCCCGGCACGATGGAGCCGACAGGGCACAAAGTCCCTCGCGCGCTCGAGAACTGAAAGACTGGACGCATGCCCGATTCTCCCGAAGCAACCGTTGCCGTCATCGGCGGCTCCGGCCTCTACCGCCTGTTCGATCCGACAGCGTCGGAGAAGCGGCGGATCGCGACCCCGTACGGGCCGGCCGAGGTGACGCTCGGTGAACTCGGCGGGCGTCGCTCGGCGTTCCTCACCCGGCACGGCGTGGAACACTCGGTCGCCCCACACCTCATCAACTACCGGGCGAACATCTGGGCGCTCGCCTCGCTCGGGGTGAAGGCGATCCTCTCGTCATCCGCGGTCGGCGGGGTGAGTCCGGATTACCCGCCCGGGACGCTCGTGCTCACCGACCAGTTCATCGATCGCACCAGCGGTCGCGCAGACACGTTCTTCGACCGGGACTCCGTGCAGCACCTCGCCGCGGCCGACCCGTTCGCTCCGGTCCTGCACGCGATCGCGAAAACCGCGCTGACGGATGCTGGCGAGTCGTTCGCGGCATCCGGAACCGTCGTCGTCATCCAGGGCCCGCGCTTCTCGACCAGGGCAGAGTCGCTCTGGTTTCGCGCGGCCGGCGCGCACACCGTCAACATGACGATGTACCCGGAGGTTCCCCTCGCGTCCGAGCTCAACATCGACACGGTCAACCTCTCCTTCGTCACCGACGGCGATGCTGGCCTCGCGCCGACAGCAGGGGCAGCGGATGCCGACGCGGTGAGCCATGAGCTCGTGCTCGCGCGGCTCGCCGCGGCCCAACCCCGCATCGTCGCCGCCATCGACACCATCGTCAGAGCGCTGCCGGAGGACTACACACCGCGCACACTCATCGAAGCCTCGGCGGTCGCCGCGGTGCTCGCACGGCCGAGCGCATGACCCGCCTGCTCGTCACCGGCGGCGCGGGATTCATCGGCTCCGCCATCGTCGCGGCCGCCCTCGAGCGCGGCTGGCGTGTGCGCGTGCTCGACTCGCTTCGGCCCGACGTGCACGGCGGCAGCTTCGAACCAGACCCGAGAGTCGAGTTCATCAGCGCCGATGTGCGCGATCGCGCTGCCCTCGACGTCGCACTCTTCGGCATCGACGTCGTCTGCCACCAGGCCGCGAAGGTCGGGCTCGGCGTCGACTTCTCCGACGCCCCGGACTACGTCGGAAGCAACGACCTCGGCACCGCGGTGCTGCTCGCCGCGATGGCCGAAACCAGCGTGCTGCGGCTCGTGGTCGCATCATCCATGGTCGTCTACGGCGAGGGGAACTACCGCGGAGCATCCGGTCCGGTAAGGCCAGCTCCCCGACGAGTGGAGGATCTCGACGCCGGACGCTTCGACCCGCTCGACGACGACGGCAACCGGCTCGAACCCGAGCTCATCACCGAGGACGCGGCGCTCGACCCGCGGAACGTCTACGCGATCTCCAAACTCAGCCAGGAGTACCTCGCATCGTCGTGGGCACGTTCGACCGGCGGCCGAGCAGTCGCCCTCCGATACCACAACGTCTACGGACCGGGGATGCCGCAGAACACGCCGTACGCGGGCGTCGCGTCGCTCTTCCGGTCGTGGCTCGAACGCGGCGAGGCGCCCCGCGTGTTCGAGGACGGCGGGCAACGCCGCGACTTTGTGCACGTGCGGGACGTGGCATCCGCCAACCTCGCGGCCATCGACTGGACCGACACCGCTTCGGCCGGAATTTTCCGGGCGTTCAATGTCGGAAGCGGTGACGTGCACACGATCGGGGAGCTCGCCGAGCAGTTGAGCCGGCACTCCGGAGGCCCGGCGCCGATCGTCACGGGCGAGTACCGGCTGGGCGATGTTCGGCACATCACCGCGTCATCCGACCGCCTGAAATTAGCGATGGGCTGGTCGCCGTCGATCACGTTCGAGGTCGGAATGAAGGAATTCGCGACCGCCCCCCTCCGCGCTGCGGTCAATCCAGTCGCCAGGTGACAACAAAGCACCTTCCGAGCGTTCGGGAACGTGTTTTTGTGTCCCTTGTTGGGAAACGGCTTGGGAAACGGCTTGGGAAACGGGCTGGGAACGGGCAGTGGCGCGTCAGGCGACGTTGACGGTGATGGCGTGCCAGCCTTCCGCACCATCCGGCGCTGGCGGCCGGTAGTTCTGGCCCTGCGTGTTTCCGTTTGCGTCGGTCGCCCGCACCTTAATCTCGTGCGATCCCTTCTCGGCCGGCCAGCGGTAGACCCACTGTCGCCAGGTGTCGGCAGAAATCGAGTCGGCGAGGGTCGCCTCGACCCACGGCCGGTTGTCGACCTGCACCTCGACCGACTTCACTCCGGTGTGCTGCGCCCAGGCCACGCCCGCTATGGCGACGGTGCCTGGCGACACGCTCGAGCGGGAGAGGGGGGTATCGATGCGGGATGACAGCTTGATCGGGCCCTTCGCCGACCAGCCACGCGGCGTCCAGTATCCCTCTGCATCCGCGAATTTTGTGACCTTCAGTTCGACGACCCATTTGGTCGCAGAGACATAACCGTAGAGGCCGGGAACGACCATGCGCACCGGAAAGCCGTGCTCGAGAGGCAGCGCGACCCCGTTCATGCCAACGGCGAGCAGCGCCTCCGTGCCAACATCCTGCAGCACATCGAGCGGTGTACCGGCGGTGAAGCCGTCGATGCTCGTGGAGAGCACCATGTCGGCGCCGGCGTTCGGGACGGCCTGTTTGAGCAGTTCCCGGATCGGGTACCCGAGCCAGAGCGCGTTGCCGATGAGGTCACCTCCGACGTCGTTGGAGACGCAGGTGAGCGTCACCATGTGCTCGGTGAGCGGCATGGCGAGGAGCTCCTTGAAGGTAAGTTCGAGCTCGTTCTCCACCATGCCGGTGATTTTCAGAGTCCAGGTGTCGGGGTTGATCGACGGCACTTGCAGCGCTGTGTCGATGCGGTAGAAATCGGCGTTTGGAGTCACGATGGGCGACAATCCGGCGATGTCGAGCGATGCGCCCGACGGAATTGGCGGCGCAGCGATTGCCGCCTTCGGGAGGGTGAGCCTGGTGCGCACCTCGGTCACCGCCGTGGCCGTCGCGTTGATGAGACGAGCGCCGGTTCCGACGATGACGGATGCCGCCCCCGCGACGATCGCCAGCGTCAGGAAGCGGCGGCGTTCGAGTTGCGGTTCTCTTCGACCGCCCGACGGAACGCGCTGCACCGCGGAGGCGGTCGCCACTCGTTCGGAACTGGAGCGCCAGCTGGCGAGCCGTCGCAGTGCGATACGCACCACCACGATTCCGGCCACCGCGCCGATAATGGTCGGTATCCCGTCGAATCCGGAGGCGCCGGCACGCGTCAGCACCGCGATGAGCGCAACCGCTCCGCCGACCCCGAAGATCACGACGCCCCACGGTGCCTTTCGCGCTTCGAGGATCCCGGCGAGCGCGGAAATGACGACGAGAAGTACGCCCATGAGCGTCAGGAGGGCAGCCTTGTCGCCGGTTCCGAACAGGGCGATCACGAGGTCCTTGACCCCGGGGGGCGCGAGGTCGATCACGAGCGAGCCAACCGCGAACAGCGGGCTGCCCGCGGGGCCGACGAAGATCGAGAGGACTTCGGCTACCCCAAGCACCACGGTCGCCGATGCCACACCGGCGAGCGCTGCCCAGAGCATCGCGGTGCGCGCGGCCATACCGACGGCAGCTCTGATAACGCCAGGCGTGCCGTCGCCGGTCATGCCGTCACCGGACTCGGTGGCAGAAACACATCGAAGCGGCATCCGCCCGGCACATTCTGCACGACAACTCTCCCGCTGTGGGCGTGCACAATTCCCTGCACGATCGCGAGGCCGAGTCCCGCTCCTCCCGAGCGACTGGTCACCGCCTCGGGAGTGCGCGAATTGCTGGCCCGCCAGCCGGCCTCGAACACCCGTCCGAGGTCTTTCTCCGGGATCCCGCCGCCCGCATCGATCACCGAGATGACCGCAAGACCGTCATCACTTTCCCGCGCGGAGACCGTTATCGGGCTACCGGCGGGTGAATGCTCGATGGAGTTCATCACGAGGTTGCCGACCACCCGCGACAGCTCACGCGGGTCGGCGACGATGGTGAGTTCGCGCGCCCCGTCGCCGACGAGCGAGATCGAGCGCGACTGCGCGAGCGGACCGAGCTCGGCGACGACGTCGCTGATCAGATCGTAAAGCGACACCTTCTGCATCGACAGGCGGAGCGACCCAGAGTGAATGCGGGACAACTCGTTGAGATCGTCGACCATTCCGCTCATCCGGTCGACCTGCGATCGCACTTTCACGAAATAGCGTTTCGGCTCGTCGACCATGCCGTCTTCGAGCGCCTCGGCCATGGCCCGGATGCCCGCGAGCGGGGTGCGCAGGTCGTGCGAAATCCAGGCCACGAGTTCCCGCCGCGAGTTCTCGACCCGCTCCTCGCGCGACCTGGACTCCGCGAGCCGGCGATTCGTCGCGCTCAGCTCAATGGCCAGGGCGGCGAACTCGTTGCTGCTGTGCTTGCCGCTGCCCTGAATATCGTCGACCATGCCGATGCGTTTCGTGGCCGCGATCAGCTCGCGGCTGTTGCGAACGAGGGAGCGTCCGAGCAGCGCGGCGAGCGTGAGCGAGACAACACCCCCAATCGCGGCGACGGAAAGAAACACGGTGAGGTCGCTTGGGGTCACGAACATGGCCGAGGCGGCCAGCCACATCCCGCCGACGATCGACAGCACGGCGGCCGCTGCCACGACGCAGAGCTGCAGCACAAGTGAGGTGCGCGACATGAACCTGAGCACCACGAGAGAGATCGCGCCGACAACGATTGCACTGCCGAGCGCCATGAGCGCTACCTCAAGCAGGTCAGCCATGTTCATGATGCTGGTGCCACTTCCTCGGTGTCGAAACGATATCC
>JAYTEZ010000213.1:0-1860 GCA_043734805.1 Microbacteriaceae bacterium | reverse complement strand
GGGTTGTTCTCCGTCGCTGCTGCCGACCGCGCGTTGCGGGCGATCGAAGAGATTCGTCGCGGCCTGTCCCCCCGCCTTCAGCCGCTCGGCATCATCGTGAATCGCGCTCGAGTGCAGTCGCTCGAACACCAGTTCCGCATCAAGGAACTGCGCGACATGTTCGGCCCACTCGTGCTCAGCCCACAGCTGCCTGAGCGCACCTCGCTGCAGCAGGCTCAGGGTGCGGCAAAACCGCTACACGTCTGGCCCGGCGAGAGCGCGCAGGAAATGGCGCACAATTTCGACCTGCTTCTTGACCGGGTCTTGCGCACCGCCAAGATCGGCGAATACGCGGTACCCGCCTAGCCAGCGGCACCCCAGCCTGCCTCCGCGGCAGCATCTACGCTCTCGTGGCGGGAGGTATCGCCGCTCGCGGCGGGGAAAAAATACCCGCGGCGAGAGTTACGCCTCCCTCCGCGGGTCCGTTTCTCCCGCCACCGTGAATAGGGGGCCGTCGAAGCGGAAGCAGCTCAGGAAGCGCGGGTGGCGCGCCGTGCCGCGAGTTCGTCCGCAGCATCCGGGCGCTCGGAGTCGAGCTCGACGAGGCTGTTTTCGACCTCGCGCAGAACCTTGCCGACAGCGATGCCGAACACCCCCTGTCCGCGGCTGACGAGGTCGATGACCTCGTCGTTCGAGGTGCACAGGTAGACGCTCGCGCCATCGCTCATGAGGGTTGTCTGAGCAAGGTCACTGACCCCGGCCTCGCGAAGCTGGTTGACGGCCGTACGGATCTGCTGCAGGGAGATTCCGGTGTCGAGCAGCCTCTTGACAAGTTTGAGCACAAGGATGTCGCGAAAGCCATACAGACGCTGCGAACCAGAACCTGCCGCGCCCCGCACTGTCGGCTCAACAAGCTCCGTGCGGGCCCAGTAGTCCAGCTGGCGATAGCTGATGCCTGCCGCGCGGGCCGCGATGGCACCCCGGTAACCGGCCGTGTCATCCAGGTCGGGAAGACCGTCCGTGAAGAGCAGACCGAGGTCGTAACGAGAATCCTCGTTACGGGTGCTGCGCTCGCTCATCTGACTGCCTTCCACCTTGTCGACCACGCTCAACATTCAACGAACGGTTGATACTTTTGTCTGGTTCAACGTTACCGAGCGGCGCACCCGGATCGGCGACATTAGCTATCCACCCCATCGGCGTGTCGGTGAGATTGCCTCGGGGACGACATCGTTTCCGAGTAATTTCAGTTTACGGGTCGAGTCTCGTGAGCGCAGATCGAATCAGGCTGCTGCGCACGATCTCGAGCTGGCCTGCAATTTCACGCGCGAGTTCGCCCGCTTTGGCACGACTCGACGCGTCTTTCCGGCGTGCGACCGGAATAAGTGCGCTCTCGATCAACCCCAGCTCGCGTTCTGCCGCGGCTCGGAACCCACGAAGGTGCCGCGGCTCAATGCCCGACCGCTGGAGTTCGACGAGCGAACGGAGAACGGCGAGCGTCTCCTCACCGTACAGATCGGCGGCCGCGACGAGCGAAGACGATACCGCGTCGTTCAGCAACTGGGGCGTTGCCCCGGCCTCTCGAATCAGTTCATCGCGGCGAAGCCTGCGCTCGGCCGAAAGGATCGAGGGTGCGGGGAACGTCGACCCGCCTGGCAGTGCTGGCGGGTGTCCGGCATCCAGATCGTCCAAATAGCCGCGGATGACCTTGAGCGGCAGGTAGTGGTCGCGCTGCATAGTGAGGACGAAGCGCAGGCGGTCGAGGTCGGTCGGAGAGAATTTGCGGTAGCCGGACTCGGTTCTGGCCGGGCAGATGAGTCGGCGCTCCTCAAGAAACCGCAGTTTCGATGGGGAGAGGTCGGGAAATTCAGCGGTAAGCCT
>JAYTEZ010000212.1:0-6301 GCA_043734805.1 Microbacteriaceae bacterium | reverse complement strand
GCGAGGCTGACAGGGGATCGGCTAAAATGATGGTCAGCCGAGGACTCGCGCCGACACGATTGGCAGGCGAGGCTGGCTAACAAAGATTGGGCTCAACCGTGACCGACCCCTCCCTGTCAGCCGCAGCCGCAGTGCCGTTGTCGCCAATGCCGCACCGCGCGGATCTCGTGCTGAGCAAGGGCAGGCTTGCTCTTCTCAACACGGTGCTGACGCCGCGAGAAGCGATGATCGAGGACCTCATGTTCATCCGTGTCGTTCTTGAGACGAACGGGATCGACTTCCTGCTGGTGCGCGGAAACGACAGCCGTCCCCTCATCGCGGTCGACTGGAGCGCGAGGAAAGCTCTGCGAGCTGCTCTCGCCAGGGCCTGCTCCAACGAGCCGTTCTACTCGAAGCCCGCGGATGGTGCGCGGGGGGTAGCAGTGCTGCTCGCGGACGGCAAGCTTGCGGCCGACTCGGCCATTCGGGCCGTGGTTCTCTTCCGCCCACGGATCACCGCGGAGGGGGCGTTGCGGTACGGTGCCTCGACGGGCGTGCGACTCGAGCTCTGGGAGTCAACCCCGGAGGTATTCGTCGCTCCGGCCGAGAATGCTCTCATGCGGAAGGTTCTGCCCCGCGAGGAGGCACTGCGCGAGACCGTCGAGCTGTACGGCCAGAGCTGGCCGACCCTCGTCGGCATGTTCGCGCCTCAGGTGCGCGATGTCACGTTCGATATCGACATCGTGTTCTCCTGGGTGGATGGCGCGGCCATCGAATGGCAGCGAACGCGAGCCAGGCGGATGAAGAGTTACGTTGTCGGCGAGGGCGACGATTCCCAGGCCAGATTTCGCCAGCTCGACGAATTGAAATATGCGCTGCGTTCCGTGCACCTTTTCGCTCCGTGGATTCGAAACGTCTATATCGTCACCGACTCGCCGCGACCCGAATGGCTGGCAGAGCATCCGCGCGTCACACTCGTTCCGAGCGAGCAGTTCTTCGCCGACCCAGCCGTGCTGCCGACCCATAATTCGCAGGCCGTCGAGAGCCAGCTCCACAACATCCCGGGGTTGAGCGAACATTTCCTCTACTCGAATGACGACATGTTCTTTGGTCGCCCCGTGACGCCAGAGCTGTTCTTCTCACCCGGTGGCGTTACCAAATTCATCGAAGCGACAACGCGCATCGGAATGGGTGAAAGCAACCTGCGCCGCAGCGGTTTTGAGAACTCGGCGCGGGTCAACCGCAGCCTGCTGCAGCAGCGCTTCGGTCGCTCGATTACCCGTCACCTCGAGCACACGGCGACTCCGTTGCGCAAGTCGGTGCTGAGGGAACTCGAGCGCGAGTTTCCCGAGGACTTCGCCCGCACCGCAGCGAGCACTTTCCGCTCGGCCACCGATGTGTCCGTCACCAATTCGCTGTATCACTACTACTCCCTGGTGACCGGCCGGGCCGTGATGCAGACGGATGCCACAGTGCGCTACGTCGACACCACGATGCGAGCGGGCCTGTCCGACATGACCCGGCTGCTCAAGCGTCGAGACGTCGATCTCTTCTGCCTCAACGACGGGAGCTTCCCCGAGCTGACGGCCGAAGACCGTGCTGCTGCGGTGCGGTCATTCCTCGACAGCTTCTTTCCGATCGCGGCGCCGTGGGAACGGGACGTGGCCGCCGCTGCTTCGGTCGACTACCTGCGCGTCGCGACCGGTGCAGAAACGAGTGTTATCGCGATGCCGAACGGCGGCCAGTAGTACGGCTGCCGCCCGGTCTGCGCCCGACCGGTCTCAGACCGTTGTGAGCTCGCGGGTCGGGGGATGGCGCTCCTCGCCCGAGATGCTCTCGCCGGTTACGCAACGATCCGTTGGTGCAGGAGTTGTGCCGCTTCGGGGAATGGCGACACCGTTGGCCGCGAGGATCTGCGCGGTCTCCGCCGCGCTCACATACGAAATCGGCGCGTACTGGCCGATCGGCACGACGGAGTGCAGCACCGAATTCTCGTAGACGTGAACGAGGTTGAAGGACTGAGCGCCGTCGCGCCCGCGCGTGCCACCGACCGGAACGTTGAGATCCTGGGTGTAGCAGGTGGCCGACGCCACCGAAACGGGAATACCGGCAAACGTCGAGGTCGTCGAGTAGTGCAGGTGACCGGCGATGATGCTCCGCACGTCAGAGCCCTGGAGGATCTCGGCGAGTCTGTCCTGCTCGCGCAACTCGACCATGACCGCGAGGTCGAGCACGCTCGGGATCGGCGGATGGTGCATGGCGAGAATGGTGCCGTGCGGGGCGGGGGAGGAGAGCTCCCCCGCGAGCCAGTCGAGCTGGGCACCCGTCACAAGGCCGTAGTGCTGTCCGGGCACCGTCGAGTCGAGGGAAATGATGCGTAGACCGTTCACCCAGTGGACGCGATCGACCGGTGAGGCGGACGGATGCTGCCCAAGCAGTCCCTGACGAAAGTGGCCGCGATCGTCGTGGTTGCCCATGACCCAGATGACCTCGGCGCCCAGCCGGTGAGCCGCCGGTTCGACGATGGATCGGAGCCGGGCGTATGCCTCAGGGGCTCCGATGTCGGCGAGGTCACCGGTGAAGACGATTGCTTCGGGCCGGGCACCGGACGTGACGAGTTCCGCGAAGAGCCTCCGAAGGTGCGTTTCGCTGTCGATTGATCCATGGAGCTGTGTCTCACCGGCCACGAAATGCGTGTCGCTGAGATGGACGATGAAATGGTCGGGCCTCGGGTACTGAGCCGTATAACCGGTCATGTGCCAATCTCATCACTCCAAGCTGGCTAGCGGGTGAACATAACACGGCGATCCGCACCCCAAAACGAGGGGTGCCGTGCGCACAAATCCGGGATTCGGGCATAAACTATGAACAGCACCCGACCAATCCGTTCATAGTCTCGACCCCGGTACCCGGTTTTTTTGGTATCGAGCCGCTCGAGTCAGGTCCAGTCGAGTCACTGCTGGGCGTCGCAATCGTCGACAACCGGTTCTCTCACTCCGAGTGGGTCGGCCAACTCAGAACGGTGCCTACGAAGATGCAGGAGAAGCATGGCTCGATCCGGCCAGGGTCAATCGGCCCAAGGTAAAGCGGCAGGTGGCAAGGCGACACGGCGCACACCGGTGTCGACTCGAGGGCTCGCCCAACAGAAATCGCCACAGCGTCAGTCACAAGACCGTCAGTCACAAGACCGTCAGTCGTCGCAACGGCGGGCGCGTGGGGCCGACGACGCTGGCGTCATCCCGGTGCTCGCCCGCGCCGTCCGCGAGGTCGAGAGTGCGGCCGAGCGCGGCAAGGTCGGCCCGTCCAACCGCACGAAGTTCCAGGTGATCGCGCTGCTCATGCGCGAGGAACGAGCGCGAGCGAAGACCGACAAGGAGGTCACGGATGCCGAGCGCACGGAGCTCCTGAAGCGCCTCGACGGCGTCGCAACCATCCTCGCCAAGACGGCCGCTCGCGACAGTTCCCTCATCCAGTTGCTCGCCGAGGAGACCGCGGTAACGGAAGCAGCACGCACGCTGCGCCGCGACTTGCTCATTGCGGCGGGTGTCGAGCTCTCGCCGGACGAACTCCTCATCGTCAGGGAGCCGAATCCGGTCGCACCCGCCGCCGAACGGCAGGTGGTTCCGCAGTCGGTCATTGCTCGCCAGCTCTCGAATCCTTTCCTCGCCCCCGACTTCAGCCAGCCCGTCAAGGCCAAACCGCTCACCCGTCGGCTTGCCAACTGGGAGTTGCTCGAGCCACTCTTTCGCGCCTTCGAGTATGGCTCTGGCGGTAACGTCGCGAGCATGGAGCTCCCGGAGCCGACGGTGGCAGATCGCAGGGTGCCAGGCGGACTCGAACTCTTCAACCACCAGGCGGAATTCGTTGCGAGCGCCCGCGAGGGACACCGCAGCTACCTGCTCGCAGACGAGCCGGGCCTCGGAAAGACCGCGCAGGCGCTGCTCGCCGCGCAGGTGTCGAATTCCTACCCGCTGCTCGTCGTCGTTCCAAACGTCGTGAAGATGAACTGGGCGCGCGAGGTTGAACTCTGGACGCCTCAGAAGACCGCAACGGTCATCCACGGCTCCGGTGAAAATCTCGACGCATTTGCCGATGTCGTCATCGTCAATTACGACGTGCTCGATCGTCACGTTGGCTGGCTTGGCACACTGGGGTTCAAAGGCATGGTCGTCGACGAGGCCCATTTCATCAAGAACAGAGAGTCGCAGCGTTCGAAGCACGTGCTGGCCCTTGCCCAGAGCATTCGCGGTCGTTCACCGAACGCGCTCATGATCGCCCTCACCGGGACGCCGCTCATCAACACGATCGAGGACTTCCGGGCGATCTGGCAGTTTCTCGGGTGGATCGACGGAGAAAAGCCCACCGCTCGACTCATGGAGCAGCTCGAGGACAACGGACTGACCCCCGCAGACTTTGGCTTCTTCGGCGAAGCCCGCCAGACCGTGATCGACATGGGCATCGTGCGACGCAAGAAACTGGATGTGGCCGCTGACCTGCCAAGCAAGCGCATTGCCGACCTGCCGGTCGAGCTCGACGACGACCTCGGCCGCTCGATCAGGCAGGCCGAGCAGGAACTCGGCATCCGGCTGCTTTCCCGATATATGGCACTGCTGAAGGCGCGCTCGGCGACGGCGGACATTCCTCATCCGGAACTCGTTCGGATGGTCGCGAAGGCCGAGCTCGAAGAGTCGAAGGCCGCGAAGACCGGCGAAAACGTCTTCACGATGGTCCGCAAGATCGGGCAGGCGAAGGCGGTGCTCGCCGCGGACTTCACGGCGCAGTTGGCGCGCTCGGTGGGCAAGGTGGTGTTTTTCGCCAAGCACATCGATGTGATGGATGCCGCCGAACAGACGCTCGCCAAACGTGGGCTGAAGACCGTCTCGATCAGAGGCGACCAGACGGCCGCCTTCCGGCAGGCCCAGGTCGACGCCTTCAACGACGATCCGAAAGTCTCCGTGGTCGTCGCTTCCCTCACTGCGGCGGGCGTCGGGATCAACCTCCAGGCTGCGTCGAACGTGGTGCTGGCCGAACTCAGTTGGACGAGCGCGGAGCAGACGCAGGCGATCGACCGCGTGCACCGGATCGGGCAGGAGGAGCCGGTCACGGCGTGGCGCATCATCGCTTCGCAGACCATCGACGCGAAGATCGCGGAACTCATCGACAGTAAGGCCAGCCTTGCGGCCCGTGCCCTCGACGGTGACGATTCGGAGATCACCGGGGAGTCGAGCGTGCAGCTGGACGCCCTCGTGCACGTGTTGGAGTTGGCGATCGCAGATTCAGCCTCCTAGACCCGGCCGCGCCTCGCGGGGCGTGCGGCGTCGGCCTGCACTAGGTCAGCGCCGCGCGCTCAACCAGATGGGTGATCGCCTCGGTCGGTATCGAGAGCCAGCTCGGCCGATTGCGTGCCTCGTACACGGTCTCGTAGAGCGCCTTGTCGATCTCGAAGGCGTCGAGCAGCGCACGGTTGGCGCGCAGGTCCCGCCCGCTCCGCGCGATGTAGCCATCGATGAAGGCGCGTCGGCAGGCCGAGGCCCACCACGACGCCGACAGCCCAGGGTGGGCAAGCGCGAAGGAACCGGCGACGTAGTCGAACGACCTGAGCATGCCGGCCACGTCCCTCAGCGGGATGTCGGGTTTTACGCGTTCGCTCATCGGCCGGAGCGGTTCGCCCTCGAAATCGAGCACGACCCAGCCGCGGCCAGGGACGGCCAGCACCTGGCCGAGGTGGAAGTCGCCATGGATGCGCTGGAGCGGAGGCCACGGGCTCGCCGCGGCGCGCCGATAGACCTCGTCCAGCGCCAGGCGATGGACGGCCAGAGCCGGAACTTCCCGCACGGCGAGCTCGAACCGGTGTCTCATGCTGGACATTGCCGCCGCGATGTCGGCCGGAGTCGCCTCGCGGCAGGGCAGGGCTGCGGCGAGAGTCTCGTGCATTTCCGCCGTTATTTCGCCGAGCACTCCTGCCTGTTTGCTGAAGTCTTCGCTGAAGCCCTCGCCAAAACTTTCGCCGGCATCGGCCGCACGCAGAGCGATGCGCCAGCCATCCTCACCCCCCGGTAGGAACTCCTGGGCGAAAGCCAGGTGTCCCGTGGCGAGGCCGTGCAGCTTGCCGGTGTCCCGCCACTGGCCGACCAGGTGCCCGATCACTCGGGGAACGATGGCGGATCCGGCAGCTCGCAAAGCACCGGTCAACACGACATCCGGATTGTCGCCGTCGTGCAGTGCGCGAAAAATCTTGCAGATCACGGGAGACGATGGCTGGCCATCCGAGTTGCGCATTTCGTAGATGATCGAGGTGTTCGACTGTTCGCCACCCAGTACT